>NZ_VDFS01000017.1:0-6201 GCF_006151955.1 Georgenia sp. 311
TCCCTGCGCCGAGAGCTGGATCGTGCACCGTGCACGATCCAGCTCTCGGCGGGAAGGGGGGATCGGGGGCGCCTACAGCTCGGCGCGGAGCCTGCGCAGGCGGGTGAGCGTCGCGTCCTTGCCGAGGATCTCCATCGACTCGAACAGCGGCGGGGAGACCCGCCGGCCGGTGACGGCCACCCGCAGCGGGGCGAACGCGAAGCGCGGCTTGATGCCCATCTCGTCCACGAGCACGGCACGCAGCGCCTCCTGCTGGGACTCCGGGGAGAAGTCCGCGAGCCCGGAGAGCACCTCGATCGACCGGTCGAGCACGTCGGCAGCCTCGGGCCGCAGCGCCCCGCGGGCGTCCTCCTCGACCTGCACCGCGTCGTCGTCCACGAACAGGAACCCGAGCATGCCGGGTGCCTCGCCCAGGAGGGTCATGCGCTCCTGGACCAGCGGCGCGGCCACGGTGAGCAGCTCCTGGTGCTCCGGGGAGAGGTCGGCGAAGGAGTCCGCGGGCACGGCGCCGGCGGCGTGGAGGTAGGGCACCAGCCGCGCGCGGAAGTCCTCGGGCGTGAGGAGGCGCAGGTGCGTCGCGTTGATCGCCTCGGCCTTCTTGAGGTCGAAGCGCGCCGGGTTGGGGTTGACGTCGGCGACGTCGAACGCGGCGACCATCTCCTCGCGGGAGAAGATGTCGTTGTCCGGGGAGATCGCCCAGCCGAGCAGCGCGAGGTAGTTGAGCAGCCCCTCGGGGGTGAAGCCGCGCTCGCGGTGGAGGAAGAGGTTGGACTCCGGGTCGCGCTTGGACAGCTTCTTGTTCCCCTCCCCCATGACGTAGGGCAGGTGGCCGAACTTCGGCATCACCGAGGCGACGCCGATGTCCAGCAGGGCGCGGTAGAGCACCACCTGGCGCGGGGTGGAGGACAGCAGGTCCTCACCGCGCAGCACGTGGGTGATGTTCATCAGCGCGTCGTCCACCGGGTTGACCAGCGTGTACAGCGGCTGGCCGTTGGCCCGGACGATGACGAAGTCCGGCACCGAGCCGGCCTTGAAGGTGATCTCCCCGCGGACGACGTCGGTGAAGGTGACGTCCTCGTCGGGCATCCGGATGCGCAGCACGGGCTCGCGGCCCTCGGCGCGGTAGGCGGCCTTCTGCTCCTCGGTGAGCGTGCGGTCGTACCCGTCGTAGCCGAGCTTGGGGTCACGGCCGGCGGCGCGGTGGCGCGCCTCGATCTCCTCCGGGGTGGAGAAGGACTCGTAGGCGTGGCCCGCCTCGAGCAGCCGCTCGGCGACGTCGGCGTACAGGTCCATCCGCTGCGACTGCCGGTAGGGCTCGTGCGGCCCGCCGACCTCGACGCCCTCGTCCCAGTCCAGCCCGAGCCAGCGCATCGCGTCGAGCAGCTGGTGGTAGCTCTCCTCGGAGTCGCGCGCGGCGTCGGTGTCCTCGATGCGGAAGACGAACGTGCCACCGGTGTGGCGCGCGTAGGCCCAGTTGAACAGGGCGGTGCGGATGAGCCCGACGTGCGGGGTCCCCGTCGGCGAGGGGCAGAAGCGGACGCGGACGGCGCCGGAGCGGGCGCCGTCGTCGGCGGTCTTGGGAGCGGAGGTCTCGGTCATGGTGCCCCCAGCCTATCGAGGTCGCGGCGGACGACGACGGCGGGCCCCGATGTCACCTCGGCCACGAACTCCCTTGACAGTGCCCGACGGCGGAGGAGACTTCTGAGCAACGCCGACCATCTGGGGCTCACCATGAACCGGCTGCCTCCCGTCCCCATCGCCAGGGCCGCGTCCGCCGTCCGCACGGCGGTCCAGCGGGCGGCTGCCCGCATGGTGCCGCCGGAGGTCGGAATCCTCGAGCTCGGCTCGGCCTTCATCGCGACGCAGGCGGTCTACGCCGCGGCGCGCCTCGGCCTCCCAGACGCGCTCGCCGGTGGCCCGCGCGCCCCCGACGACGTCGCGGCACGGCTCGGTCTGGACGCCGACGCCACCCACCGGCTGCTGCGCGCATGCACGACGTGGGGCGTCTTCCGCGAGGAGCCCGACGGGCGCTTCGCCCTCACGCCCCTGGCCGAGCGGCTGCGCTCCGACGTCCCCGGCTCCATGCGCGACGTCGTCCTCATGCTCGGCGACCCGACCTACCAGCGCGTGTGGGGCGAGCTCGCCGAGAGCGTCCGGACGGGCACGCCCGGTGTCGAGCGCGCCGTCGGGCGCACGATGTGGGACCACCTCGACCACGACCCGGAGTTCGACGCGGTCTTCAACGCCGCGATGGCCCGCCTCTCCGAGCTCGACTGGCCCGCCATCGCCGCCGTCTACGACTTCACCCGGTTCTCCCGGGTCGTCGACGTCGGGGGTGGGCACGGCGGCCTGCTCGTCCGCATGCTCGCCGCGGCCCCCTCCGCCGAGGGGGTGCTGTTCGACCGCGCCCCGCTCGCCGACGGCGCCCGGCGTCTGCTCGGGGAGGCCGGGGTGCTCGACCGGTGCCGCTTCGAGGCCGGCTCGTACTTCGACACCGTGCCGGACGACGGCGACCTGTACGTCCTGCGCCGGGTGCTCCACGACTACGACGACGACCAGGCCGCCGCGGTCCTGTCCACCGTGCGCCGCCACATGCTCGAGCGCGCCACCCTCCTCGTCATCGAGGGCGTCGTCCCGCCGGGGAACACCCCGCACTTCGCCAAGGCGCTCGACCTCGACATGCTCGTGTTCGTCGGCGGCCGCGAGCGCACCGAGGAGCAGTGGCGCGCCCTTCTCGCCGACACGGGGTTCCGGACGACGCGGGTCGTGCCGACCGTCTCGGCCGTCTCGCTCGTCGAGGCCGTGCCCGGACGGCTGCCGTGAACGCCCCTGCCCGGCCCGCCCCGTGATCCGGGGTCAGTCGAGCGCGTGCCGGATGCCCTGGCGCAGGCCCTCCACCCAGCCCTGCTCGGTGGGCCACGCCGAGATCACCAGCCACGTGGCGCCGGCGTCGGCGTACTCCTGCGCCGGGACCCCCTTGGCCCAGTGGGCGACGACGTCCCAGTCCTCGCGCTGCTCCTCTGCGGGGACGAGCGCGAGGTAGTCGGCGAGCGCGTCGGGGCCGAGGTCACCGTGGGTGCCGATGGGCACGACCCCGTCCCACCGGCGGGCGCGGCCCAGCGGCTTGCGGTTGGGCACGACGCCGGCCACCCAGATCCGCGGCCTGGGCTGCTGCACCGGCCGGGGCCGGAAGTCGGCCCTGACGGTGTAGTGGTCACCGGTGTGGTCGGTGGGGCCGCGCCAGAGCCGGTCGAGGACGTCGAGCGACTCGTCGAGCATGGCACCGCGCACGCGGGGGTCGGCCTCGTCGCCGAGGTCGGCGAAGTCGAGGTCGCGCGGCTCGCCGAGGCCGACGCCGAGCACGGCCCGGCCGTCGCTCAGGTGGTCCAGCGTCGTCACCTGCTTGGCGAGCGTCGTCGGGCGACGGCGGGTCACCGGCGTCACCAGCGTGCCGAGCAGGGCCCGCTCGGTGAGCTGGGCGAGCGCGCCGAGGAGCACCCACGGGTCGTGCACGGGCATCCCGGGCGACCACTGGACGTGGTCCCAGAGGAAGATCCCGTCCCACCCCGCCTGCTCGGCCTCACGGCCCAGGTCGAGGACGGTGCGCGCGTCGGTGAACGGCGGGATGCTCACGGCGTACCTCATGGCCGGACCCTACCCGGGCCGCCGCCGCACCGGCGGCCGGCGGCGGCGTCGGGGTCAGCGCTCGAAGGACTCGGCGACGGTGCGCAGGTTGGCGACGTACTCGTCCCACCAGCCCGCGCCCTTGGCCGGGAGGTTCGTGGCACCAGCGCGCAGCCCCGCGGCGCCGTCGATGAGCTCGCGGACGATGTCGGCGTGGCCCGCGTGCCGGGCTGTCTCGGCGATGACGTGGACGAGGACGTGGTGGAGGGTGACCTCCCCGTCGCGCCACCAGGGCACGCGGCCGACGTCCTCGAGGCCGAGCGCCTCGATCGTCGCGTCCGAGTGCGCCCACGCCTGGCGGTACAGACCGACGACGTACTCCGCCGACTCGTCCTCCGTGGCCCACATGTCGACGTTGGGCGGGGCGTCGTCGGCCAGCCACACGAGCTCGATCGGCGCGGGCCGCCCGAAGGTGTCACCGAAGTAGCCGAGCTCCACGCCCGCGAGGTGCTTGACGAGACCGAGGAGGTTGGTGCCGGTGCGGGTGTGCGGCCAGCGCAGGTCCCGCTCGCTCAGGCCCTCGAGCTTCCACAGCACCGCCTCTCGCGAGCTCTGCAGGTAACGGTGGAGCATCTGCTTGGCGTCGCTCATCGGTATCCCCCCGGACGGTAGGTGCCGCTGGGCTGGTCGCCCCTGGTGCTCCGACCGTAGGGGACGCCGGCCCCGCGACGACCTGTAACAGCCGGACGTGCATCCACCGTCAGCCGACGTCGTACACGAGGTGCGTGGCAGTCGACGTCGCGGTCACGCTGCGCTGCACCAGCGTCCCGGAGAAGCCGCCGGTGAACAGCGGCGTACCCGCGCCGAGGACGACGGGCGCGAGGTGCACCGACAGCACCTCGACGAGCCCCGCCGCGAGCGCCGAGCCGATGGTTGCTCCGCCTCCCATGAGGACGACGTCGAGGTCCTCCCCCCGCTCCCCCGACTGCGCCTCGGCGCGCCGCCGAGCCGCGGCGACGGCGTCGGGAAGGCCGGTGGTGACGAAGGTCCACTCCAGGTGGGCGAGCCGGACCGCCGTCGGCGGTGCGCTGGTGACCACGACGAAGGGCGGGGTGCCGACCTCGCCGGCCCCGTACCCCGTCTCGTCGTCCCAGCCGCCGGGGCCGTCGACGACATCGAAGAGCCGGCGGCCGAGGACGACGGCGCCCGATCGGGCGGTCCCCTCGCGCAGGACTCGTCGGTCGACGGGATGGTCGGAGAACGCCCACTCGTGGAGCGACTCCCCGCCGGTACCGAGGCCGTTCCGGGGGCCGGGGTCGGGGCCGGTGACGTAGCCGTCGAGGGAGACGGAGATGTCGGCGACGATCCGAGTCATGCCGTGGCAGACCTGGCCCGCCGCCGGAACTGATCGGACCACACGATCCCCGACAGGGACCAACGTCCCGACGCGGCTCGGCGGCGCCGCCCTAATTTTGCGGCGAACCACGGCGCTCGCCCCCACCGCTCTCCCCCCCACCCGGAGCGGTGGGGGCGTCTCCGTACGTGACCGGTGCGCGGCGCGTCCCGGGCCGCGCGTCTCGGCCGCCGTCGGGGCGGGCGGGGCAGGTCCGCAGTGCCCTTACACTTCCCCGGGCGGCAACGGGTGCCGCCCAGGAGTGGAGGCGACGATGCGCTCACACCACCGGACGGCGGTCGCCGTCCTCAGCCTCGGTCTCGTGCTGGCCGCGTGCTCGGACGCGGCCGAGCCGGTGACCGCCCCGGCCCAGGCCGGGGAGGCGACCCCGACCCCGGCGCCGACGACGCAGACCACCGACGCCGAGGACCACGGCGCCCACGACGCGCACGGCGGCGACAGCCACGAGGCGGTCGCTGCCGGCCCGGTGAGCGCCTCGGTGCTCGGCACCTCGACCGGCTCCTACGGTCCCCTCGGCGAGGGCATGGGCAGCGCGACGAACACGCTCGTCGTCGAGGGGACCGTCACGCTCGTCAAGGACGAGTACGGCACCCAGATCTCGACCAACGTCACGGGTCTGATGTCCGGGCAGCCGCACGCCGCCCACCTGCACGACGGGTCGTGCACCGACTTCGGCGGGCACTACATGCACGACCACGCCGGGCCGCCGGAGCCGCCGAACGAGATCTGGCTGTCCTCCAGCTCCGACCCGGCCGGCTCCCTCGAGCCGAGCCGGACCGGCAGTGCGATCGGCTCGGGCGGGGCCGACTGGGTCCCGCGGGAGACGCCGCTGTCGATGATGATCCACGACTCCGAGTTCCCCGGTCTGCCGATCGCGTGCGCGGACTTCGCGGCCTACGACGGGCCGGTCACCCTCGTGCTCGAGCCCGCTGCCGACGGCGTCGAGGCGGTCGAGTACTCCCTCGACGGCGGCGAGTGGGTCACCTACGAGGGCCCGGTCGAGATCACCGGGGCCGGGTCGCACACGGTGGCCTACGCCCCCGCCGGCGAGCGCGACGACGCCCCGCAGATCACCTTCACCCTGGCCGGCGCCCGGTAGGGCAGCCCTCTCCCTGGCAAGAGACAGGGAGCGAGCCGCGCGGCTGTCGGCCGCGCGGCTCGCT
>NZ_VDFS01000017.1:6481-80505 GCF_006151955.1 Georgenia sp. 311
GTCGGTCGGGTCAGTCCACGGGGATGATGACGCCCTGGTACTGCTCGGCGAGGAAGTCGGCCATCTCGTCGGAGGTGAGCAGCTCGTAGAGGGTCGCGATCCGCGGGTCGTCGGCGAGCTCGGGGGTCGTCGACAGCACGTTGTAGTACTCGCTGTCGCTCTCCTCGGCGAGGATCATCTTATCCTCACCCAGCCCGGCCGGCAGGGCGAACGCGGCGGTGACGATCGCGGCGTCCTGGTCCTCCACGGCCTGCGGCAGTGTCGCGTTCTCGATCTCGACGAACTCGATGTTGCGCGGGTTGGAGGTGATGTCGGCGATGGTGATCGGCTCGTCGGTGACCTCGATGAGGCCGTGCGCGGCGAGCAGCTTGAGCGCACGGCCCTCGTTCGTCGGGTCGTTCGGGATCGCGATGGACGCGCCGTCGGGCAGCTCGTCGAGGGAGGCGTAGTCGCCCGAGTACAGGCCCATGCGCGGCAGGTACACCTCGCCGACCGAGACGAGCTCCTCCCCGGCGGCCTCGTTGAAGGTCTCCATGAACGTCGTGTTCTGGAAGAGGTTGGCGTCGACGTCGCCGTCGACGACGGCCGGGTTCGGCGTGTTGTAGTCACTGAACTCGACGAACTCGACGGTGAGGCCCTCGGCCGGGGCGAGCTCCTCGGCGACGAACTTGAGCATGTCGCCGGCGGGGACGGCGAGCGCCCCGACGCGGATGGTGTCGGACTCGGCTGCCGAGCCGCCGTCGTCGTCCCCTCCGCAGGCGGTGAGCGCGAGGGCGGCGAGGAGGGCGACGGGGAGCGTGCGGGTGATGCGCATGGGTTCTCTTTCTCAGCGGTGTGACGTGCGTCGGGCGATGAAGCTGCCGATGCTCTGGAGGATCTGGACGAGCAGGACGAGGACCACGACGACGACGAGCATGTACTCGAGGCTGTAGCGCTGGTACCCGTAGCGGAAGGCGACGTCCCCGAGCCCGCCGCCGCCGACGGCGCCGACCATCGCGGAGTAGCCGATGAGCCCGACGACGGTGGTCGAGAGCCCGAGGGTGAGGGCGGGGACGGCCTCGGCGAGGAGGACCTTGAAGAGGACGGTGCGCTTCGTCGCCCCGAGGGAGACTGCGGCGTCGACGATCCCGCGCGGCACCTCACGGACGGCGATCTCGACGAGCCGCGCGAAGAACGGGATGCCGGCGACGGTGAGCGGGACGATCGCGGCGGTCGGGCCGATGAACGTGCCGACGACCGCCCGGGTGAAGGGGATGAGCAGGATCATGAGGATGATGAACGGGATGGACCGCCCGACGTTGACGACGACGTCGAGCACCCGGTTCACCACCTTCCCCAGCGCCCGCGAGCCGAAGGGCTTGGCGTAGAGGCCGCCGCGCTCGGTGGTGACGAGCAGGACGCCGATCGCCGTGCCGACGACGATGGTGAGGAGCAGGGCGACGAAGACCATGTAGAGGGTCTGCCAGGTCGCGTGGATGACGATGCCGAAGAGGTCGGACCAGAACTCCGGGGCGTCGCGGTCGATCATCGGACCACCTCCACGAACAGGCCCTGCTCGCGCAGGTAGGTGAGGGCGCGCTCGACCTCTTCGGCGCTGCCGGGGATCTCCAGCCGGGTGCGGCCGGTCTGGGTGCCGCCGTGGATCGTCTCGATCGCGGCGCCGAGGATGGCGACGTCGATGCCCTGGTCACGGGCGAGCTTGGCGATGACCGGCTCGGAGGACGTCTGCTTGGTGAAGGTGATGTCGACGATGCGGTGGCCGCGGTCCGGGGGGAGCTCGCCGAGCTCGAAGAGGGCGGCGGCCAGGCGGGAGCCGGGGGTGGTGATGAGCTGCTCCATCGCCCCGTTCTCGATGATCCGGCCGTGCTCCATGAGCGCCGCGGAGTCGCAGATCCGCTTGATGACGTCCATCTCGTGGGTGATGAGGAGGACGGTGAGGCCGAGCTCGCGCGACAGGCGGCGGATGAGGTCGAGGACCGAGCGGGTGGTCTCCGGGTCGAGGGCCGAGGTGGCCTCGTCGGAGAGGAGGACGCGCGGGTTGTCGGCCAGGGCGCGGGCGATGCCGACGCGCTGCTTCTGCCCGCCGGAGAGCTGGGCGGGGTAGGCGTCGGCGCGGTCGGCCAGGCCGACGAGGTCGAGGATCTCCTGGGCGCGGCGGCGTCGGGCGCCGCGGCCGGTGCCGGCGATCTCCAGGGTGAGCTCGACGTTGCCGAGGGCGGTGCGCGAGGAGAGGAGGTTGAAGTGCTGGAAGATCATCCCGGCCCGGCGGCGGGCCTCGCGCAGCTCCTTGCCGCGCAGCTCGGAGATCGTCGCTCCGGCGACGGTGACCGTGCCCGAGTCGGGCTGCTCGAGGGCGTTGACGGTGCGGATGAGCGTGGACTTGCCGGCGCCCGACTGGCCGACGATCCCGAAGATCTCCCCGGGCTCCACGTGCAGCGAGACGTGGTCGAGCGCGTGGACCTCGCCGCCGGGGGTGCGGAAGGTCTTGGACACCTCGACGAGGTCGATCACACCGGTCCTCCTGGGATCGCTGGACGCGCGCGGGGTTGCGGCGCGTCGCGGCATGCCCAGGTTCGACCGGTGGAGCGGGCCAAGTCCAACGAGAGAGACGGCAATCTCACGATGTGGCCTGTGATGTGTTCGGAGTCGTGGCACCGGGCTCCCGTCGCACCTTGCCACCCGAGGCGCTGGACGACCCCTCCGCGACCTCTGACCGACCTGATCGGTGCTCACCCAAGGGCTTGGCGGAGGCCTGTACATGAGCCGTCTGGGGCTCACCCTCCCTACGTGGTCCTGCGTATTGGCCTGTCTCCCACACGGACGCATCCTGGGTCGAGGGGCACACCCGCCACGGAAGGAGCAGCTCATGCTTTCGAGTCGAGTGCTGGTCGAGCGGCTGGCACCTACGGCGCCGCTTCCTCGGCTGCCGCACATCCCTTTCGAAGCACTCGCCGCCGGCGGAGCATGGGGCGGGGAAGAGGCTCTCCAGGCGGTTGAGGTCGCTGCGGACTCACGGCCGCGTGGCGCGACAGTGGCACTCGAGCTCATGGATGCACTGTCGGCAGACACCCCGTCCGCCGACATCGCTATCGGCCTTTTCGGCACCCGGGCCGATCCGGACCTCGTCACCCTTCAGATCGACTACCTGCGCTCATGCTTCGGCGTGGCCTACCTCCTCGCCGCCGGGGGTGTCGACGTCGGGCCCTGGGCCGAGCGGATTGCACTCGCGTGCGCGTCTGCGCGCCCCGTTGGCCAGGCGCTCCGGTCGATGTTCGTCGCGGACGGAGCTGGCGTGCCCGCCCCTGGTGAGCCCACCCGGAAGGACAGCGTGCGTCCTGCGCGTGAGCAGGACCCACTCGACCGGCTCCGTCCCGCAGGGTCGACGGTCCCATCCGTCAGAGGCCTGACGTCGACCTCCAGGCTCACACTCGGCGAGAACTTCCGGAAGAAGTCGTCGGTCCGAGCAGTGGAAGCAGCGCTCACCGTCTTCGGCACCGCGGTGGGCCGATCAGTACCCGTTCCTGCCGGTCGGGTGAGCCTCGTCGACCCGGTCGATGCCACGCCGGGAGAGCAAGTCGTGATCACCGGGGTGTCATTCGGTCCGCCGTCCTCCCGCGCCGTGCAGTTCAGCGGGAGCGGCGATGTGCGCGTGTCCGGTGAGGACGCTATCGAGTGGACGGACACACAAGTCCGAGTCGCCGTTCCTGCGGGGGCACGCCCTGGCCCCGTCGCAGTCGTCGAGGAGTCTCACACGACCGGGCCAGAGGGCGACACGGTGGCTGAGATCGTCACGACGCTGGAGCCCTACCTTTCCGCCGCCGCTGCGGCTCCGGTGCGCGTCGTGCTCGCCTCGCTCGCACCCCCCGCCCTCGCTGTCGTCGCCAGGGCAGCGGACGTCGCACATTGGGGGCCACCTGAGATCCTGGAGTTCACGATCGAGCCGGGACCCGACTTCAGCCCCGGACAGACCGTCACCCTGCGGTGGCGTACGAAGGGCGCCGACGAGGTCGAGATCGGGACGCGGCAGCTCTCAGGCGTTCACGAGTTGCCTATCCCACGCCCGCCGCTCCCGCTGTCGGGTGCCGTCACCGTCACCATTCCGGGGACCAGGTCATGGACCGCCGAGTACGCCGTCATCGCGCACAACACGCGGGGTGCAGGCACCAGCACCAGTGCCTACAAGACGATCGTGGTGCGTATGGCGCAACGGACGGGCCTCGCTCTCGGGGGCGGGGGCACGCGCGGCGATTTCCAGGTGGGCGCGCTCCAGTACCTCTACGACGAGCGCGGGTACCGTCCCGACGCGATCGTCGGCACCTCTGTGGGGGCGATCAACGCTGTCGACCTCGCAATGGGCGACGACCCCGGCCGCCACGCCGCCACGAGACTCCGAGCCAGCTGGGACGCCCTCACCGATGAGAGCAGCATGTGGGAGGAGGAGCCATGGGTCTCGGGACTCAAGGCAGATGCAAAGACCGCGCTCGGCCAGCTCTCATGGCAAGGTCTCCTACTCCTGCCCTATGCCGCGATCCGCGGCGTGCTCGCCGTCAGTGAGATCGGCGCGGCGGCAGCGCGTCCGGGAAGCGCGATCTTCAACCTCCTCCCGATCGCGCGACGGCTGAACGCCGCCTTCGACCGCTCGAAACTGCAGGCATCGAGGATTGCGCTGCGGCTAGTGTCGGTAAGCCTCGAGACCGGAGAGGTCGTCCAGGTCGACGAACGCGCAAACCTGACCTTTCCCGGCCCAGATCCGCAACGTCCGACGTTTCCCCCTTTCCCGCCGGTCCCGGTCACCGTGCCGCTCGGAGCCTTGGCCTCGGCAAGCATGCCCGGCATCTTTCCTGCTCTGCCGCTCGGCAACCACATGTGTGTCGACGGCGGCGTCCGCGACGTCGTGCCTGTGCGGATTGCGGTCGAAGAGCTCGGCTGCCACGAGGTCATCGCCCTCCGGTGCAGCGCGCCGGTAGAAATTCAGCAGATGGATCCCACTCGGACCTTTGCCCAGGTCATGGCCCGAGCAGTCCTCGGCATCACCTTCGACGAGGTCGCCGACGACGATGTCAGGCCGCCTGCCTGGGGCCGAGCTGTCACGGTCCACGAGATACGCCCCACCTTCGACCTCCACGACCCGATGGTGGTGGAACCCGGCCTCATCCGCATCGCAGCCGACTACGGATGGATGAGGGCCGCCGACGTGCTCGGTGTGCCAAGTCCCAAGACCGCTCGCGCGAAAGACCTTTCCGACCGCATCACCAGACTCCGTGTCTACAACTGGCAACTGACCTGGCGTGCGTTCGGAAAGGGCAACCATCCCGATCCTCACCGCGGGTTCGCCGACTTCATCCTCGCCGGAACATCTGGCAAGCCTCCCGTCACGGGCTTCAAGTCGGCGCACGATCCCGACGCCGTCCGAGCGATCCGACGGAACTGCCTCGCGATCCGATCGGCACTCGAAGAGAGACTCCGCGAACAGATCCCGATCCCCTCCGCCAGCGTTCACTCGGGGTGGTTCCGGGAGTGGGAGACAGTCAGCGGCGATCACCCGATGCCAGATCCATGGGGGTTCTTCGTCAGCGTCGCGGGCAATGTGGACGCTCAGCCGAAGCCCTCCGAGCTGTAGACGGGACGGTGATTCTCCGCCGTCCAGTACGCCGGGGAACGTTGACGCCCCCGCCCCCGCCCCCGACCATAGGGAGAGCCGGGCGCTTGTGAGGCTGCGCAGGGGGCGACAGATGCGAATGCGACGGCTGGCGTCCTGGCTGGATTTCGCCGGGGACTGCCTCCAGAGCCTTGAGAGCGAGGTCGACTGGTTGACGGTCGGCGATCTTCTCGCCACGCTTCTCCACGCACCGACTGCGGGACTGTTCACATGGAGCCCGCGCGTCGCCGGCTCAGTGACCGCCTTCGAGAGATCGCCCGAGCCACTCCTGCCGGACATCGCCTCTCGGGCGTCTGATTCCCACCCTCTCGCCCTGCACTATGTGAGAACTCGCACGTCAGGCGTCACTGCCATCCACGAGGTCGAGACGACTGCCGAAGGACGGCGATACGTCTCCGAGCTTCGAGCGGTCGGGATGGATCAGCACCTCTGGATACCGGTGCCCTCGGAAGGCCGGATGCTGCAGGTATGCGGAGCGTGCCGCGCCGCCGATCGGTTCACCGGCGACGAGCACGGCGACGCGGTGGCGGTCCAGCGGCTGCTCGTGGGCGTCGTCAAGCACTCACAAGCCGTACATTCATGGAGGGGGACGCCGGGCGGGTTGTCCGATCACCGGCTCGCCACGGCGGCGGAGTGGCATCTGACCGCCCGCGAGGTGCTCGTGCTTGACCTCGGCTCGCGCGGAATGACCTCCGCGGCGATCGCTCGCGCCCTGTCGATCTCGCCGCGCACCGTGGAAAAGCACTTCGAGAACACCTACCGCAAACTCGGCACACGCGATCGGATCTCAGCCGTCCTGCGCGCCCAGTCATCCGGTGTCCTCACCGCGAGAAGGACGAACTAGCGATCGTCGCCCGTCGTCGAACGCGAAAGGCGCGCCGCGTCCTGGGACGTGGCGCGCCTCGGCGGAGGGGCCGGCTAGCTCGCGACCGGCGAGAGCCTTCCGTCGACCATCTCGACGACTCGGTCGCAGTGCTCGAGGACGTCGTGGTCGTGGGTGACCATGACGACGGCGATGCCCCGCTCGTGGCAGCGCTCGGCGAGCAGCTCGACGATCTCGTGGCTGCGCGCCCGGTCGAGCGCCGCGGTGGGCTCGTCGACGAGCATGAGGCCCGGCTCGTTGACCAGGGCCCGGGCGATGCCCACACGCTGGCGCTCCCCGCCGGAGAGCTCACCGGGCCGGTGGCCGGCGCGGTGGCTCATCCCGACGGCCTCGAGCAACGGCATCGGGTCGAACCCGCGGGCGCCGGGGCGCCCGGAGATGCGGCGCGCGAGGCGCAGCTGGTCGGCCGCGGTGAGCGCGGGGACGAGGTTGCCGGACTGGAAGACGAAGCCGAGGCGGCGACGTCGGAAGCCGGCGAGCGCGCCCTGCCCTCGCTCGCGCAGCGCGGCGAGGTCCTCGCCGAGGACGTGGACGTCCCCGGAGGTCGGCGCGGCGAGGGCGCCGGCGACGGCGAGCAGGGAGGACTTGCCAGCGCCGGAGGGGCCGACGACGGCGACGAGCTCGCCGGGGACGACCTCCAGGCTCACCGAGTCCATCGCGCGGACCTTGCCCGCGCCGTCGCCGACCTCGAGGGTGACGTCGCGCAGCAGCAGGGCCACGTCGGCCGAGGGTGCGTCGTTCATCGTGTTCCGGGTGCTCTCGGCGGTGCTCATCGGGCGCCTCCCAGCGCGGTGATCGGTTCGATGCGGGTGACTCGCAGGACGGCGACAGCCGCCCCGAGCAGGCCGAGGAAGATGGTCAGCGCCGAGGCGACGGCGATGGCCGGGGCCTCCAGCGCGAACGGCATGCCCTCGGGCATGAGGGACCCGAGGCCCACCCCGACACCGACGCCGAGCGCGGTGAAGACGAGGAGCAGGATCGCCGCCTGGGCCAGGCCGTCACGCAGGAGGTAGCGGGCCGAGGCGCCCATGGCGCGGAGCACGGCGAGCTCGTGGCTGCGCTGGATGGTCCACACGGTGAAGAACGCGCCGACGACGAGCGCGCCGATCGCGTAGAGGAACCACTGGATCATCTGGAGCGTGAGGGTCTCTGCCTGGTAGCCCGGGGAGGCGTTGAAGGACTCCTTCAGGCTCATCGTCGTTGTCTCGGCGGCAGCGTCACCGGTGGCGTAGTCCCCGGCGGCGACGGCGGAGCCGTCCTCGCCGCGCAGGCCGATGACGGAGAACTCGGCGAAGTCGAGGCCGGCGAGGTCCTCGGCGCTCGGCGTCCTCCCCGCGGGCGCCTGCCCGGCGGCGATGAGCTGCCACGTCTCGAGCGGGAGGTAGGCGACGTCGACGTGGCCGAAGGTGGCCTGGTCCTCGGTGAAGCCGACGACCTCGAGCTCGGTGTCGATGCGGTCGAGGGTGACGACGGTGCCGAGCTCGAGCCCGTCCGCGGCGCCCGAGACGACGATGCCGGCGGGCTCCCCGACACCCTCACCCTCGGCGACCTCGGGTGCGAGGAAGGAGTCGGGCTCGACGCCGAAGAGCGTGAGGTCGACCTGCTCGCCGGAGTCGGTCACGGCGTTGACGATGGAGGCGCCCATCGGGCTCGCCTCGGCGACGCCGGGCTGGTCGCGCCACGCCTCGAGCTGGGTCTCGTCGACGACCGAGCGGGAGAAGGCGTTGTCGGCCTTGGTGCCGGCGTCGAAGGCGAAGGCGGTCGAGGACGGCAGGGCCTTGAGGCCCGAGACGCCGTCGTTGACGAGGCCTGCGGACAGGCCGGAGAGAAGGACCATGAGCACGGCGATGAGCGCGATGACCACGCCCATGAGACTGAACCGGCCCCTGGCGAACGTGAGCTCGCGCAGTGCAAGGAACATGTGGTGACCTTTGGTGTTGCTGGCGACCGGCACCGCTGCGGGCGCTGCGCCCGCGCCAGGATGTCGACACCATGTCGGAATGATGTCGACATTGTGTCCACAAAAGTCGTCCCCGCACAAGGTGCCTGGTCAGACCGGGCGGCCGCTGCCCCCGAGCTCGCGGACCAGCGGTCCGAGGACGGCACAGAGGCGGGCGACGGCGACGTCGCGCCCCTTTCCCGACTCGAGGAGGAGCGTGGCGCCGTGCACGACGGCGTTGACGAGCTCGGCGACCTCGTCCGGCGCCTCGACGTCGAGCGCGGACAGGGCGGCGATGAGCGGCCCCTGGACCTCGCGGTGCATGAGGGCGGCCTGCTCGTCGAGCGCCTCCCCCGGCTCGAGCGCGGCGAGCGCGCTACCGACGGCGTGGGCCCCCTCGTCCACGAGGTCGAGGTTGGCCACCGCGTAGGCGATGATGCGGTCGGCGTCGGTCGGCGCTGCGGCCATCGCCGCGCGGATGCGCTCGGTCCACCGCGGGTAGACGTCGCGCACCATCGCCTGCAGGAGCTCGCGCTTGGAGCCGAAGTACTGGTAGGCGCTCGTACGGGCGAGGCCGGCGCGCCCGGCGACGTCGGAGAGGCTGGGCGGCTCCCCCGTCTCGAGGAGGATGGCGTGCGCAGCGTCGAGCAGGGCACGCTCGCGCGCCGCTCTGTGTTCGGCGACGGTCGCCGCGGAGATCCTGGGCACGACACCGAACCATACGCCCGACTCGACGCCGAGTGGTGCCGTCCCGCAAACGCTCAGCCCCGCAGTCGCGCCAGGCCCTGCGCCGCGCGCTCCAGGACGCTCTCCTGCTTGACGTAGGTGAAGCGCACCCACGAGCCGAGGGCCTGCGCCGTCGGGGAGCCTGCGGCGCAGAACGCGGTCACCGGGATGCCGACGACGCCGGCGAGCTCGGGCAGGCGGCGGCACAGGTCGACGGCGTCGGTGAAGCCGAGCGGCGCGGCGTCGGCGACGACGAAGTAGGTGCCGGCCGGGCGGACGGTGGCGAAGCCGGCGGCGTCGAGCGCGCCGGAGAGCAGGTCGCGCCGCGAGGCGAGCGAGGTCGCGAGCCCGCCGACGTACTCCCCCGTGCGCCCGTCCTCGTCGGCGAGCGCCGTGGCGACGGCGTGCTGGAACGGGCCGGAGGCGACGTAGGTGAGGAACTGCTTGACGGTGCGCACGGCGGTGACGAGCTCGGCCGGGCCGTGCAGCCAGCCGACCTTCCAGCCGGTGAAGGACAGCGTCTTGCCGGCCGAGGAGATCGTCAGCGTGCGCCCGGCCGCCGCGGGCAGGGTGGCGAGCGGGACGTGGCGGGCGCCGTCGTAGGTGAGGTGCTCGTAGACCTCGTCGGTGACGATGACGGCGTCGCGGGCAGCCGCCTGCTCCGCGAGGAGGGTGAGCTCCTCGGTGGTGAGGACGGTGCCGGTGGGGTTGTGCGGGGTGTTGACGAGGACGAGCCGGGTGCGCTCGGAGAACGCGGCGCGCACGTCGTCGGGGTCGAGGTGGAAGCCGTCCGGGCCGGGCCGCAGGGCGACGGTGCGGTGGGTCGCGCCGGCCATCGCGATCGAGGCGGCGTAGGAGTCGTAGTAGGGCTCGAGGGTGAGCACCTCGTCCCCCGGGCCGGCGAGCGCGAGGATCGTCGCCGCGATGGCCTCGGTGGCGCCGGCGGTGACGAGCACCTCGGTGTCCGGGTCGACGGCGAGGCCGTAGTGGCGGGCCTGGTGGGCCGCGACCGCCTCGCGCAGCTGCGGGATGCCCGGGCCGGGCGGGTACTGGTTGAAGCCGTCACGGATCGCGGCGACGGCGGCCTCCTTGAGGTGCTCCGGGCCGTCGACGTCCGGGAAGCCCTGGCCGAGGTTGACCGCCCCGGTGCGGGTCGCGAGCTCGGACATCTCGGCGAAGATCGTCGGCGCGACGGCGCCCGACGGCGAGAGCAGGCCGGCCCCGCGGGCCACGTCGATCCACCGGTCACTACGCATGGCGGGCATCCTCGCACCTCTGCCGGGAGCGGGCGGCTCCCGTTCACCAGGTGCCCTTACACCTACGCGCAGCCTGTGGACGGCCAG
Source organism: Georgenia sp. 311 (assembly GCF_006151955.1). Taxonomy (NCBI): domain Bacteria; kingdom Bacillati; phylum Actinomycetota; class Actinomycetes; order Allobogoriellales; family Allobogoriellaceae; genus Georgenia; species Georgenia sp. 311. The sequence continues at coordinate 17,032 of NZ_VDFS01000017.1, forward strand.
GCGGCCGCGACCGAGCTCGACGCCATGGCGGGCGAGCTCAAGGAGCTCTGCGAGACCGCGGTGTTCCCGGCCATGGATCCCTGGGCGTCGGCCCGGACCAGGCCGCCACCTACGTCTACAAGAACGCCGACGGCACCGAGATCTGGAGCCAGACCTTCACGTCCTGACCCGCGCGAGGTGGCGTCCACGGCCCGTGGACGCCACCTCCCCGGCGGCGAGCTGGGACGTGCTCAGCGCACGGGCACGCCGTGCGCCGGCGTCAGAGCCGGTCGAGCAGCCGGCTCCGGCGCCGCTCGTACTCCTCGTCGCTGATCTCGCCGGCCTCGTGGAGGTCGGTGAGCGCCTTCGCAGACGCGACCACCTGCTCACCGACCGTGCGCCGGCGCAGGACCTTGATCGCCGCCGCCACGACGAGGACGGCGGCGACGAGGAACGCGACCAGCACGAGTGTCCACACCACGTCGTACGAGGCGGGGAGCAGAGGGTTCACACCGGGGGCAAGCATGGGCTCAGACTAGGGAAGACGCGTCGGGCCTGTGGGCACTCTCCACCCGAGGATCGCGGACAGCTACGTCACGGCCGGCGACGTAACGTGGGGCAGAGCCTTACCGTCGAGCCGAGGAGTGCCGTGAAGCCCTGGCCTGAGATCGTCCCCCGCCTGGTCGCCAGCGACATCGACGGCACGATCGTGCCGCACGGTGGCACCGTGAGCCCCCGCACCCGCGCCGCGCTGCAGCGGTACGTCGAGCACGGCATCGAGGTCGTCCTCGTCACCGGCCGCCCGCCCCGGTGGCTGCCGCCGGTGGTCGAGGCGACAGGGCTCACCGGTCCGGTCATCGCCGCCAACGGGGCGATGGTCGTCGACGCCGGGTCGCTGGAGCCGATCGAGGTCAGGGCGATCCCGCCCGAGCACCTCGGCGAGGCGGTCGAGCGCTTCACCGCGGCGTTCCCCGACGCCGTCTTCGCCGTCGAGACGCCCGGGGAGCTGCTCGTCGGGCCGGGCTTCGCGCAGGCCCCCGCACGCGGTCGGCGCGAGGGACTGACCCCGGAGGGGCCGCCCGTCACCGAGGCCGCCTCCCTCGGCGAGCTCCTCGACGTCGCGGACGTCATCAAGATCCTCGTCCGCAGCCCCGCGTCCGACCCGGACGAGATGCTCGCGACCGGCCGCGCCGAGGCGGGGCACGTCGTGAGCGTCACCCGCTCCGGCGTCGCCCGGCCGCTGCTCGAGCTCGGGCCGGTGGGCGTCACCAAGGCCTCGACCCTCGCCGAGCACGCGCGCGCCCGCGGCATCGACCGGGCGGACGTCGTCGCCTTCGGGGACATGCCCAACGACGTCGAGATGCTCCGCTGGGCCGGCCACGGCTTCGCCATGCACGACGGGCACCACGAGGCCCGCGCCGCGGCGCCGTACCTCGCCCCTCCCGTCGAGGAAGACGGCGTCGCCCAGGTCCTCGAGACCTTCCTCGCCGCCCGCCCCCTCAGCCCCGTCGTCGAGGGCTGAGGACACCTGACGGCCCGCCGGTCGGGACGGCGGCCGGACCCGGCTAGAGCACGATCAGACTGAGCACCCACGTCGCGAGGATGGCGGCGACACCCTCGATCGCCGTCGCCGGGGTCAGCGTGCGGTAGGCCGTGGCGACGGGGATGCGGCTGAGCTGGGAGACGACCCAGAAGTAGGAGTCGTTGGCGTGGGACACGACCATGGCCCCGGCGCCGACGGCGAGGACCGCGAGCGCCGCGCCCGTGGAGCCCGGCAGCCCGAGGGTGTCGAGCAGCGGGGCGACGAGCGCGGCGGTCGTGATGATCGCGACGGTCGAGGAGCCCTGCGCCGTCTTGAGGGCGGCGGCGATGACGAAGGGGACGAAGACGCCCAGGCCAAGGGTGGTGAGGTGCTCGGTGATGACGTCGGTGAGGGCGCTCGCGCCGAGGACGCCACCGAACGCGGCGCCGGCGGCGGTGATGAGGAGGATCGGCGCGGCCACGGTGATCGAGCCGGTGACGATCGAGTTGAGCTGCTCGAGTCTGCCCTTCCCCCGGAGCAGCGCGACGCCGAGCGCGAAACCGATCACGAGGGCGATGACGGGCGCCCCGACGAAGCGCACGGTGGTGGCGAGCGCGCCGTCCCCGAGCGGGGCGCCGGGCAGCGAGGCGACCGAGGCGAGGCAGATGAGGACGATCGGCACGAGGATCGGCAGGAACGAGGCGAGCGCGGAGGGCAGCGTGCCGTACGCGGCGCGCATCTCCTCGTAGGTCCGCTCGTTGCGTGCCTCCTCCTCGGTCTGCGGCTCGAGCTCGACGTAGCGGTTGCGCAGCGCGCTGGCGAAGAGGAGCGCGGCTCCGGCCGCGAACGCCGCCACGGGCAGACCCAGCCCGATGACGAGGCCGAGGTTGTCGACGACGCCGAGCTCGCTCGCCGCCGCGAGCGGCCCGGGAGTGGGCGGGACGATGGTGTGGGTGGCGTACAGGCCGGTCATGAGCGCGACCGACATGGCCACGGGTGAGACGCGGGCCCGCACGGTGATCGCCTTGCGCAGGGAGTTGAGGATGATGAAACCGGAGTCGCAGAACACCGGGATGGCGACGACGTAGCCGATGACGCTCATCGTGAGGTTGGGGAACCGCGTGCCGAGCACCCGGATGAGGGCGTCGGCCATGGAGATCGCGGCGCCCGAGCGCTCGAGGACGAGCCCGATCATCGTCCCGAAGAGGATGACGAGGCCGATGTTGCCCATCGTGTTGCCGAAGCTCGTGAGGATCGTCGGGATGATGTCCGCGGTCGGCAGCCCGAACGCGAAGCCGCCGACGACCGCGGCGCCGAGGAGCGCGAGGAACGGGGAGATCTTCAGCCTGGCCGTCATGTAGACGATGGCCGCGACGAGTAGGACGAGGACGAGGACGTCGATCACGGGGTGCTCCTTCGCACGAGGTGGTCAGCGGGTGGTCAGCGGTCGGATTCGGCGGGACGGTGGGCGAGGAGGCGGCAGACGGACTCCGCCGCCTCGGCGAGGAGCGGCGCCGCGTCCGCCCGCAGCTCCTCCTCGGTCGCAGGCCCGGGGGCGATGGACACGGCGGCGGTGAGCCCGGCGGCGGCGACCTCCTGCGCGGTGAGGGCGACCCGTCCGGCGAGGACGACGACCGCCGCCCCCTCCGGCGCGCACTCCCGCACCCGGTCGACGACCTTGCCGTGCAGCGACTGTCCGTCCAGGCTGCCCTCCCCGGTGAGGACGATGTCGGCACCGGCGAGCGCGGCGCGCAGGTCGACGGCGTCGGCCACGAGCCGCGAGCCGGGCAGGACCTGCGCCCCGAGCACCGCGCACAGCGCGGCGGGCAGCCCGCCGGCGGCGCCGGTGCCGGGCGTCTCGCGCAGCCATCGCTCCGGGACGCCGGTGGCGCGGGCGAGCCGGCCGGCGAGGTGGGCGAGCCCGGCGTCGAGGGTCGCGACGTCGTCGGGGCCGGCACCCTTCTGCGGGCCGAACACGGCCGCAGCCCCGCGCCGGCCGACGAGCGGGTTGTCGACGTCGACGGCGATGCGCCAGCGCACCCGCCGCGCCCGCGGGTGGAGGTCGTCGAGCTCGATCTGCTCGATCGCGGCCAGCCCTCCCCCGCCGGGTGGGACCGGGTTCCCGGCGGCGTCGAGGAACCGGGCGCCGAGCGCGCGCAGCACACCGGCGCCGCCGTCCGTCGTGGCCGAGCCGCCGATGCACAGGAGGATCTCCTCGGCGCCGGCGTCGAGCGCGGCGCGGGCGAGCTCGCCCACCCCGGCGGAGTCGGCGTGCAGCGGCCGGGGCGGCACGTCGCGCACGTGGGGCAGGCCGTTGGCCTCGGCCGCCTCGATGACGGCGGTGCGCGAGTCGGCGCTCAGCCCGTACCGGGCGGTGCGACGCCGGCCGAGGGCGTCGTGGACCTCGACGTGGCGCTCGCGCCCGTCCCACGCGGCGAGGAGCGCGTCGAGGGTGCCCTCCCCGCCGTCGGCCATCGGGACCGCCGAGACGGACGCGCCGGGGCCGAGGGCGCGCCGTGCGCCGCGCACCATCGCCTCGGCCGCCTCGCGGGCGGTGAGACTTCCCTTGAAGGAGTCCGGGGCGGCGACGACCTGCTGCCTCACCAGCACAGGCAGAAGGGGTGTCCCGCCGGGTCGGCGTACACCTGGAAGGTGTCGGCCCCGTTGCCGTTCTCGGCGGCCTTGAGCAGGCGGGCGCCCAGGGCCATGACGTGCTCGTGCCCCTCGGTGATGTCGTCGATCCACAGGTCGAGGTGGATCTGCTGGGGCTCGCCGTCGGGCCACTGCGGGGGGACGTGCTCGGGTGCGAGCTGGACGGCGACGCACGGCTTGCCGTCGACGACGATCTCGTGCCAGTCGCCGTCTGCCTCGACGGTGCCTCCCAGCACCCCCGCCCAGAAGCGGCTCTCGCTCTCCACGTCGGCGGCGTCCAGGACGACGAGGGTGTGCTTGATCTGCATGGCGGCCTCCTTGTCGGGTGGCGCCACGCTAGTCCGGTCGGTGCCCCGGCGGGAGGGTTCCGGGTGGGCGACCTCGCCCGCCCCGGCTCTGCGCCGGGGCGCCCGACCGCCTCAGACCTGCAGCAACGCCTTGATCGCGCGGCGCTCGTCCATGGCCCGGTAGGCCTCGGCGGCGTCCTCGAGCGGGAGCGCGAGGTCGAAGACCTTGCCCGGGTCGATGCGCCGCTGCCGAATGAGGTCGATGAGCTCGGGCAGGTACCGGCGCACGGGCGCGGGGCCTCCGTGGAGGGCGACGTGGGAGCCGAAGAGGAGCCTGCCGGGGATCTCGACGTCGTGGGAGACGCCGACGAAGCCGACGTGCCCGCCCGCCCGGGTGGAGTTGATCGCCTGGAGCATGGCCTCCTGGGTGCCGACCGCCTCGATGACCGAGTGGGCACCGAGGCCGTGGGTCATCTCCTTGACGACTGCGGCGCCATCGTCGCCGCGCTCGGTGACGATGTCGGTGGCGCCGAACTCCCGGGCCAGTGCCTGCCGGTCGGCGTGCCGGCTGAAGGCGATGATCCGTTCGGCGCCCATCTCGCGGGCGGCGAGCACCCCGAGCAGCCCGACGGCGCCGTCGCCGACGACGGCGACGGTCTTGCCCGGCCCGACCTGCGCGGCCGCGGCCGCGAACCACCCGGTGCCGAGCACGTCGGAGGCGGCGAGGAGGCTGGGGACGAGCTCGGCCTCGGGCTGTTCCGGGGTGGCGACGAGCGTGCCGTCGGCGAGCGGCACGCGCAGGTACTCGGCCTGGGCGCCGCTCATGCCGACGCGGTGGACGCAGCCGGACTGGTAACCCGAGCGGCAGATCTCGCACGTGTTGTCCGAGGCGATGAAGGAGCCGACGACGAAGTCGCCCGGCTTCACCGTCATGACGTCGGAGCCCACCGCCTCGACGATGCCGACGTACTCGTGGCCCATCGGCCGGGGGCGGCGGATCTCGTCGGCGCCGCGGTAGGGCCACAGGTCAGAGCCGCACACGCAGGTGGCCGCGAGTCGGATGACGGCGTCGGTCGGTTCGGTGACCGTGGGCATCGGCAGGTCCTCGACCCTGACGTCCCCGGCCGCGTGCATGACAACTCCGCGCATGGTGCTCCTCTTCGCTCGCGCCGCCCTGGGGCGGTCCCGGCTCGTGCCGGCCAGGTGCCAGCGTCGCCTCCGCCGGGCAGGCGCACAAGCGGGAAGGACGACGGCGGCGCTACCCCCCGCACGTGGGGTGGCGCCGCCGTCGGAGTGCTGTGCCCGGTCGTGCCGCGCACTGCACGGATGTCGAGAAACCTAGTCCTACGTGCGGCGTTGCACCAGAGGTAGCCCTCTCCCCTGCCGGCGTCGGACCGCGGGGAGACCATGGAGAGGTGACGCAGCAGCTCCTCTCGTGGGACGCCCACGCGGGCTCCTGGCAGCCGATCGCGAACGAGCAGCCGATCCCCGCGCGCAGGGCGCAGGTGCCGTGCGACGTCCCGGTGGAGGTGACGGCGCGGGTGGAGTGGGCGACGGACGGCGTCCAGCTCGTCGAGACGGTGGTGTGGGCGTGGTCGGGGCGCACGGTGCTCGTCGAGCTGCACGACACGCGGCGGCAGACGATCGGGGTGTGGCTCCCGGCGGGCGACGTCCGGCGCCGCTGAGGGTCGGACGCTCTCCCGGACCTCGCTCCGGCGCGACGTCCGGAGTCGCCGTGTGACGGCACGGGAGTCGGCAGGAGGCCGACGTCGGGCCGCCTGCCCGTCCGTAGCGTCACCGTCCATGACAACCGACACCGCCACCCGCCCGACGACCCTCACCCGGCTGCGCCTGCCGGCCCTCATCGCCTACACGTGGGTGATGATCCTGCTCCTCGGCGCGATCCTGCTCGAGACGCTGATGGTCTACCCCAACGTCTTCGCCGACCCGCCCGACTCCCTCGCCCTGACGATGGACTTCCTCTCCGTCACCGGACCGAGCGACTTCTTCCCGCCGTTCGGCATGGCCACCTGGGCCTTCGGCGCGGCCGCGCTCGTCACGACGTGGCGCCAGCGCGACGCCCGCGGCTGGGTCGCACTCAGCCTCGCGATGGTCGTGTGCGAGGGCATCGCCTCGGTGCTGTTCTTCTGGCCGCGCAACGAGATCCTCTTCGTCGAGGGCACGGCGGTGCACTCCGCCGACTACCTCGTCCAGGTCGCCCGCGAGTTCGAGACCTGGCACTGGGCCTCACGCATGGTCTTCAACGCCACCGCGGCCCTTGCCGCGTTCGTCGCGTTCCTGCGCGTCCACCGCGCATGGGTGCTGCGGCGCGCGGACCTCGGCTGAGGCTCAGGGGCGGCCGACGCCGTCGAGGTGCCGGCGCAGCACCTCCACCAGCCGCTCGGGGGTGGCGTGCCGCGGGTTGACGGCGGCGTGCACGGCGAGGCCGTCGACGAGCGCGAACAGCCGGTGCGCCTCGAGCTCGACGTCCTCGGCCGCGGCGTCGGCCGGGAGCAGCCGGCGCACCCACTGGAGGCAGCCGTCCCACAGGGCGGTGTAGGCCTCCTCGCGCAGCTCACGCAGCTCGGGCTGGACGAGCGCGCGGGCGGTGAACGCGAGCCAGACCTCGTTCTCCGCCCGCCGCTCCGCGTCGAGGGGCAGGAGCTCGCCGAGGACGGCGACGGCGGCCTCCCGGACGTCCGGCGGGCGGGGCGCAGCGGCGACCCGCTCCTTTACGCGTCCCACGACCAGACGCATCGCGAAGACGAGCAGGTCGGTCTGGGTGCTGAAGTAGTGCCGCAGCGAGCCGGTGGACAGGCCGGCCTCCCGGGCGACGGTCCGGACGGACGCCTCGGCGAGGCCGTCGCGGCGGACCACGCGCCACACCGCCTCACCCAGCTCCCGGCGGCGTTCCTCGACATCGACGACTCTCGGCACCTGCCCTTTGTAGCACGGTCGTGATACTTTGGGCGATCTGACACAGTCGTGCTAGATCCTCCGACCGAGGAGGCGTCGTGGACCACGCCGACCGTCCCGCCCAGCGCACCGCCACCCCCGCGCCCCCTCCGCCGACGCCCGCGCCGCCCGCCGCGCGCCGGGTCGCCCGGCGCAGCCTCGTCATCGCCGCCACCGGCTGGGTGACGGCGAACGCGTGGGTCGCCCTCACGGTGGAGCGCCGCCCCTTCGACTGGCCCGCGCGGCCCGCCGGCTCGGTGGGTCAGGACCTCCTGGACGCCAACCTCGCGCTGGTCCAGGTGCTCCTGCTCATGGGGGTGGTCCACCTCCTCACCCGGCGCCGTGCACGCCCGGACCTCGCTGCCCGCGCTCCCGACCGGACGACGTCGCTGCGGGAGACGCTCCTGCTCCTCGGCTACGGCGCGCTCGGCCTGGCCGGTGGCTTCCTCCTCGCCCGGGCGCTCGGCTGGCACCCGTTCGCGCTGCACGTCGCGGGGAGCATCTACGGCACGCACGCCGTCGTCGAGCCGGCCGAGATCCTCACCTGGGCGGGCTACAACCTCCTCGTCTACGCCGTCGTCCCGCTCCTCTGGTTCCGGCGGCGCTACTCGGCCCTCGCGCTGGGCCTGCGCTCGACCGACCGGCGCGGCGACCTCCTCGTCATAGTCGTCGTCCTGCTCCTCGAGCTCGCCTTCCAGGTCCTCGCCCTCGACCCGGGGATCGTCGACCTGGAACCCCGTCAGCTGGTGCTCGGTGCGCCCCTGACCTTCCTCCTCTACCTCGCCGGGGCGGTCCTGCCGGCGATGGTCTTCATCTACGCGATCCTCGTGCCGCGCTACCTCAGGCTCACCGGCTCCGCGACGGCGACCGTGATCCTGGGAGGGCTGACCTATGCCGCCATGCACGTGTGGGACGCCTGGACGGTGCTCACCTCGCCCAGGGACGCGCTCGTGTCCGGGATCTTCCTGCTCCTCACGTACTTCGCCCCGGGAATGATCAAGACCCACCTCACCGTGCGCACCGGCAACGCGTGGGTCCACGTGTGGGCCTACCACGCCCTCGCGCCGCACACCCTCGTGGACACCCCGCACGTCGTCCACTCCTTCGGCATCCACTGAGGTGCTGTCACGTCCTGCCCGCCCGCGGTGTCTGGTGAGCACAACCCGATGAGGACCTCCGAGGAGTGAGTGGACATGACACGCACGACAGACGTGGTGGTCGTCGGCGGCGGGTACGCCGGCGTCGTCGCCGCGAACCGGCTCAGCACGGCCCCGAACCTCCAGGTCACCCTGGTCAACCCGCGCAGCACCTTCGTCCAGCGGATCCGGCTCCACCAGCGCACCGCGGGCACGCACGACGCCGTCACCGACTTCGCCGACCTCCTCGCCCCCACCGTGCGGCTCACCGTCGACACGGTGACGAGGATCGACCTCCCGTCCCGGACGCTCGTGCTCGACAGCGGCGCCGCCGCCCGGTACGACTACCTCGTCTACGCAGTCGGCAGCCACAGTGCGCCGTCCCGCGTCCCCGGGGCGAGCGGGCACGCCCATCCGCTGAGCACGCTGGAGCAGGCGCAGGCACTCCAGCGCACGCTCGCCGCGACGAGCCCCGCGGAGCCGCTCGTCGTGGTCGGCGGGGGCGCCACCGGGATCGAGACGGCGGCCGAGCTGGCGGAGACCGGGCGCCCGGTCACCGTGGTCACCCGCGGCGAGGTCGGCACCTACCTCCACCCGGGCGCGCGGCGTGAGGTCCGGCGACAGCTCGAGCGGCTCGGCGTCACCCTGCTCGAGGGCGTCACGGTCGGTGCCGTCACCTCCCGCTCGGTCCACCTGTCCGACGGGCGGGAGCTGCCGAGCGCGGTCACCGTGTGGACCGCCGGCTTCGGCGTCCCGGACCTCGCCGCCCGCAGCGGCCTGAGCACCGACGCCGTCGGTCGTGTGCTCACCGACGAGACGCTCACCAGCGTCGACGACGAGCGCGTCGTCGCCGCGGGTGACTCCGCCGCGCCGTCGGGCCTTGCCTACCGGATGAGCTGCGCGGCAGCCCTGCCGCTCGGTGCCCACGCAGCGGCCACGGTCCTGCGGCGGGTGGCCGGCGAGGAGCCCACCCGCTTCTCCGTGCCCATGCCCGGGCAGTGCCTCAGCCTCGGTCGCCGGGCCGGCATCCTGCAGCTCTCCCGGCGCGACGACACCGCGACCCCGGTCTACGTCGGAGGCCGGCTCGGTGCGTGGCTCAAGGAGTCCGTCACCGCCGGCAACCTCGCCTCGCTCGGCATGGTCGCGCGCCACCCCGGCCTCATCGCCTCCCTCACCACCGTCCACGACCCGCGCCGGGCGCGGAGGGTCGCGGACCACACCGCCGCCTCCGCCGCGGCGACCCGGGCAGACTGAGGACACCCGGCCAGGGAGGTCGACCGTGACCGACGAGTCCACCGACGAGGCGACCGACTCCTTCGTCACCCACCGCAACCTGCTCTTCACCGTGGCCTACGAGATCCTCGGCTCGGCCGGCGACGCCGAGGACGTGCTGCAGGAGAGCTGGCTGCGGTGGGTCGGCGTGGACCTCGCCGACGTCCGCGACCGGCGCGCCTACCTCGTGCGGATCACCACCCGGCAGGCGCTCAACCGGCTGCGCACCGTGCGCCGGCGCCGGGAGGAGTACGTCGGGCAGTGGCTGCCCGAACCGCTGCTCACCTCACCCGACGTCGCGGAGGACGTCCTGCTCGCGGAGGGCGTCTCGATGGCGCTCATGGTCGTGCTCGAGACGCTCTCCCCCACCGAGCGGGCCGTGTTCGTCCTGCGCGAGACGTTCGGATTCGGCTACGACGAGATCGCCGACGCCGTCGGGAAGTCCCCCGAGGCCGTCCGGCAGGTCGCCCACCGCGCCCGCACCCACGTGAGGGCGCGCCGGCCCCGTCGGCCCACGAGCCAGACCGAGAGCCGACGAGCGCTGGAGGCGTTCAAGATCTCGATCGAGACGGGCGACGTCCAGGCGCTCATGGACGTCCTCGCTCCCGACGTCGTCGTCCTCGCCGACGGTGGTGGGGTGCGCCAGGCGGTGCCCAACCCGGTCCGCGGGGCGGAGAAGGTGGCCCGGCTGTTCCTCGGCGGCATCCGCAAGGCGGGCGGCGTCCTCGCCGCGGAGCACGCGGCCGTCAACGGCCAGCCGGCCCTCCTCGTCACCATGGACGGCGAGCTCGACGGCGTCTTCACGGCCCAGGTGGAGGACGGCCGGATCACCGGGATCTACTACGTCCGCAACCCGCACAAGCTCTCCCGGACCGAGGAGAGCGTCCCGCTCGCGCGGCGCTGAGGCATGGTCGCACGCCGACGGCCGCACGCGCCGGGCACCATCGAACCGGCGTCACCAAACCACCTCCCGACGTCGGCGTCAGGCGCTAACTTCTGCGCAGTGCCCAGGGAAGGGCACCTGACGACCTCGATGGGACAATCGGATGAACACCACTGTGCGCCGTCTCGGCGCTGGAGCGGCCGCCGCTCTGCTGACCGCATCGCTCGCCGTCGTGGCGGCACCCTCCGCACTCGCGAAGGGCGGTGAGGTCGGCGGCTCGGGCTCGGAGTTCCACCTCTCCGACACCTTCTCGGCCCAGGCCAACACGAAGTTCACCTACGGCCGCGCGACCGACGAGGTCTACGTCGGCGACTGGGACGGTAACGGCACCGACACCCTCGCGCTGCGCCGCGGCGCCACCTTCCACATCCGCAACTCCAACAGCGGCGGGCCGGCAGACCGGGTCGTCACCTACGGCCGTCCGGGCGACGTCGTCCTCGTCGGCGACTGGGACGGGGACGGCAAGGACACCTTCGCGGTCCGCCGCGGCGCCGTCTACCACGTGAAGAACTCGATGTCGGGTGGCCCGGCCGACCAGCAGGTCGTCTACGGACGCGCTGGTGACACCGTCCTCGTCGGGGACTGGAACGGCGACGGCAAGGACACCTTCGCCGTGCGCCGCGGCGCCGAGTACCACGTGAAGAACTCCATGACCCCCGGCCGCGCCGACAAGGTCGCGGTGTACGGGCGCGCCGGTGACGACGTGTACGTCGGCGACTGGAACGGCGACCGGAGGGACACGTTCGCCGTGCGCCGCGGCGCCCAGTACTTCGTCGCCAACGAGATCCGCCCCGGCAACGCCGACCGCACCGTCGTCTACGGCCGCACCACCGACACCACCCTCGTCGGCGACTGGAACGGCGACGGCACCGACAGCCTCGGCATCCGCCGCACCCCCGCGCCGCCCGCGCCGGCGCCCGTGGCCTTCCGCGACGGCACCCACCGGGTGGGCTCCGGCATCAAGCCGGGCACCTACCGCGCCTCGAGCGGCAGCCTCTGCTACTGGGAGCGGTTGTCCGGGTTCAGCGGTGAGCTCGACGACATCATCACCAACGACTTCGGCGGCCGCACGATCGTCACGATCGACGCCTCCGACGCCGGTTTCCGCTCGAGCAACTGCGGCTCGTGGGCGGCGGTCGGAGCAACCTACCAGTCCCCGCTCGCCACCGGCTTCCAGGACGGCACCTACGTGGTGGGCGGGCACATCGCCCCCGGCACCTATCGCGCCCCCGGCGGCACGAGCTGCTACTGGGAGCGCATGTCCGCGTTCAGCGGCTCGGTCGACGACATCATCACCAACGACTTCGGGCAGAGCTCGCCCGTCGTGACGATCGCTCCGGGCGACAAGGGCTTCTACTCCAACGGTTGCGGGACCTGGACCCGCTGAGGATCCCCGTCGGCGGCCCGTGCCACCCCGCGGTGGTGCGGGCCGTTCGTCGTCCCGCCGTCCGGCGACCTGGTCTAGAGCGCCTCGCCGATCCCGTCGTCGACGGCGATGAGCTCGCGCAGCCGACCCTGGAGCGCCGCCTGCTGGGCCATGACCGTGAGCCGCCACAGCGCCGATCCGCCCATGCCGGTGACCTGGTCGGCGTCCTGCTCGGGCCCCATCGGCGTCCTCCTTCGTCGGGGGCGACTTCCCCCGGCGTCGCTGTTGGCGACAGTAGAAGACGTTCCCGTGGCGCCCTGGGACCTTGATCCCGGGTCGCCCGAACGGCGGAAAAGAGGGAGGGCGGGAGCGGGGAGCCCGGCCGTATAGCCTCGTGACAGCCGACCACCCGAGGAGACCGGAGGACCAGTGCACCGCTTCGACGAGATCACCGTCGACCAGCTCCGCGCCGCGGGGAGTGTGAAGTGGACGCTGTTCCCCGACGCCATCGGTGCCTTCATCGCCGAGATGGACTTCGGCGTCGCGCCGCAGATCGCCGACGTCGTGCGCGCCGCGGCCGACTCCCAGGCCATGGGCTACCTCCCCTCGGCCGACCGCGCCACCACCGCCCGCGCCACGTCCGACTGGATGGCGGGCACCTTCGGCTGGCAGGTGCCCGAGGAGCACGTCTTCCTCCTGCCCGACGTCCTGTCCGTCCTGCGCGTCACCGTCCAGCGCTTCACCCCGCCGGGCTCCCCCGTCATCGTCCCCACGCCCGCCTACATGCCGTTCCTCACCGTGGTCCCCGCGCTCGACCGGGAGGTCGTCGAGGTGCCCTCGATCCTCGACGAGGACGGCCGCTACCGTCTCGACCTCGCCGGCATCGACGCCGCGTTCGCCGCCGGGGCAGGGCTCCTCGTCCTGTGCAACCCGTGGAACCCGGTGGGCCGCGTGCTCACGCGCGAGGAGCTCGCGGAGGTGGCCGCGGTGGTCGACCGCCACGGTGGGCGGGTGTTCTCCGACGAGATCCACGCCCCGCTCGTCCTCGACGACCGCCCGCACATCCCCTACGCCTCGCTCGACGAGCGCACCGCGGGCCACACGGTCACCGCCGTCGCCGCCTCGAAGGGGTGGAACGTGCCCGGCCTCAAGTGCGGGCAGATGGTCCTGTCCAACCCCGACGACGTCGCCGCCTTCGCCCCGTACGCCGCCGACACCGGGGACACCGTCGGCCTCCTCGGCGCCCGGGCGGCCACGGCCGCCTACAGCGAGTGCCAGGACTGGCTCGCCGACGTCGTGGGCTACCTGCGCGGCAACCGCGACCTGCTCCTCGAGCTGGCCGGGGAGATCCCGGGTCTGCGGGTCAGCCCGGTGGAGGGCACGTACATCGCCTGGCTCGACTGCCGCGACCTCGACCTGCCCGGCGGGCCCGCGACGTTCTTCCGTCGCGAGGCGGGGGTGGCCCTGACCGACGGGTCCTCCTGCGGGGAGGCCGGCGAGGGGTTCGCGCGCTTCGTCTTCGCGACGCCCCGCCCGGTCCTGCGCCGGGCGCTGGAGCAGATGCGCGACGCCGTCGCCGGCGGCTGAGGAGACGCACGACGTCGGCACGAGTGACCGCAGCGCGTCCGTCTCACGCGCGTTCCGCGGTCACGCCGTACCGCCACCGGCGTACCGCTAGGTACAGCGGCCGATCTTGTGCCCGATCCGCCGCGCGACCGCTCCGGTCTTGCGGTTGACCATGTGTGCCACCCAGCGAGCCCGCGTGGCGCCGGGAACGCGTCGCCCCAGGCCCTCCTCACGCGTGTACCGACAGGGGTTGCAGACGCCGCACGGCTTGCCCCCGAGGGTCGGGTAGTGGCAGAACCAGGTCAGCTCCATGACCTGGCCGAAGCCGGCGGCCGCCGCGCGCTCGCCCATCTCGATCTTCGTCATGTCGAACACCGGGAAGCGGAACGGACGGAACAGCTCCAGCGCGGGCTTCGTCGGCTGCGGCACGAGCTCGTGGTAGCCGCCGGCGTCATCGTCCTGGAACCGGACGTTCCCCTCGAGCAGCCGCACCGCGTTGTCGTCCCGATGGGCAACGATCTCGAGGTTGGTCAGGCCGGACGAGCGGGCCATCGCCGTGAGGAACAGGTACTGAGTCCCGAGAAACCCGAGCTGACGGGCTCCCTCGTGCTGCTTGCGCGCAGCGGGGTCGGCCGGGATGTCGTCATAGTGGTGGACGACGGTCGGCAGGATGAGCCGCGCCGCGTCCGGGTCGATCCGGGCGATCTCCTCCCGGATCTCCTGCTGCCGCAGCATCTCCAGCCGCGTGGAGGCGCGGCGCCAGTCCTTGACGTAGTGCGGTCGAACCGGCTTGCGGTACGTGAACACGAGGTCCGCGACCCGGTAGGTCGAGTCCCACCCAGCCGTCCACAGCACGTTGGCGGCGGCGGTCACAGGCGCGACACCTTCTCGGTCTCGGACGCCACACCGCGCGTGTCGAAGAAGCGCTGGGCTCCCCCGGCGAGCGCCTCGACGTCGTAGTCGCGGTGGTGCTGCAGCAGCATGACGAGGTCCGCATCTGCCACGGCCTGCTCCAGGTCGGGGACGCGTTCCATCGGCGTCCCGGTCGTGTGCCAGGTCTGGACGTGCGGGTCGTGGAAGACCACCGTGGCGCCCTTGTCCGTCAGGTGCTTGGCGACCGGCACGGCCGGGGACTCGCGCTGGTCGGCGATGTTCGGCTTGTACGTGACACCCAGGAGGAGGACGGTCGATCCGCGGAGCGCCTTGCCGTCCTCGTTGAGGATGTCCTGCGCCCGCTTGACCACGTAGGAGGGCATCGTCGCGTTGATCTCCTGGGCCAGCTCCACGAAACGGAAGGGGTAGCCCAGGCGCGCACGGACGTTGTACGACAGGTAGTTCGGATCGATCGGGATGCAGTGCCCACCCACGCCCGGTCCCGGGTAGAAGGCCTGGAAGCCGAAGGGCTTGGTCTTCGCGGCGTCGATGACGTCCCACAGGTCGATACCCAGCTCGTGGCAGAACCGAGCCATCTCGTTGACCAGCGCGATGTTGATGTGGCGGTAGGTGTTCTCGAGCAGCTTGGCCATCTCGGCCTCGCGAGTGCCCTTCGTGCGCACCACCGTGTCGACGATGCGGCCGTAGAACTCGGCGGCAGCCTCCGTCGACTCCGGCGTCACACCCCCGACGACCTTCGGGGTGTTCTTCGCACCGAAGGTCGGGTTGCCCGGGTCGATCCGCTCGGGTGAGAACGCGAGGTGGAAGTCGGTGCCTACCTTGAGCCCACCGGCCTCCAGCATCGGCTGGACGATCTCCTCGGTCGTGCCGGGGTACGTCGTCGACTCGAGGACGACGACCTGACCACGCTGCAGCTGGGCGGCGATGTCGGTCACCGCGGCACGCACCGCTCCTAGGTCCGGTCCGCCGTCCTCGCCGAGCGGGGTGGGGACACAGATGACGACGTGCTTGGCCTCGGCCAGCACCGCCGGGTCGGTCGTCGCCGAGAAGCCGCGCGAGACCAGGTCTGCGATCTGCTCGTCCGACAGGTCGTCGATGTGCGAGACGCCCCCGTTGAGGCCGTCGACAACGCCCCGGTTCACGTCGTAGCCGCGCACCGACAAGCCGGCATGCACCGCCTCGAACACCAGCGGCAGGCCCACGTACCCGAGCCCGACAACCGCAAGATCCACAGCCATGAAATTCCCCCCAAGTAGAGCGTTGCGGAGCCGACATCAATCCACCGGAGCAAGGCCCGGGCAGTATCGGCTGCGCTGGCAGACTACATCTGACGCCGATCTGCGATTGTCACGGCGTGCGCAGCCGGACTGCTCGACCACGTGCACTCCCCGGGCGCAGTCAGTCGCCACCACCCTGTCTGCGAGGCGTCGGGTAGCCTGCCTGAGTGAGAAGTGGGGGCTGGTCACCGGCATCGTGGCGCGCGGTCGACGGCCCATCGATCCGGGGGCGGCGGGCGAGCGGCCATGAGTGAGTCACCACGGCTCGGCAGGTTCGCCCTGTTCGTGCTGTTCGTCTGTCTGCTCGGGGGCCGGTTCAGCCTGGCGCGGCTGCACCCCTCCCTGCCCGCCTTCGACCTGCGCTTCGCAGGCCTGGCCATCGCGGTGATCGTCTTCCTCGTCTGGCGCGCCACCGACCGTGCGCCCAGCCCCGTGACTCGCTCCGGACCCGGCGCGATCGTCTTCGCCGGCTGGCTGTGGTTCATGGCTGCGAGCGCGATGTGGGCGCCGCCAGCCGCACGCGTCGCTGAGAACCTTCTCGACCTCGGCTTCATGGGCGCCTTCGTCGGCCTCGCATGGGCGTGCGTCGGGCGCCTGCCCCGCGACACCGTCGAGAGGGTCTGGACCTGGTTCGCCGTCGCCGGCGTCATCTACTTCCTCGCAGCCGTCGCCGCCGGCCCCGACATCCAGGGCCGGTACGCCGCCTTCGGAGGCGGTCCCAACGTCTTTGTCCGCGTCATGATCCTCGCTGCCCTCGCCGTCACCTACCTCGCCTCGCAGCGCGCGCAGCCGCGGTGGCTGTGGTTCCTGCCACTGTTCATCCTCGGCGCCGTGCTGTCGGGGTCCCGCGGCGGAATGGTCGCGTTCGTCGGCGTCGTCATCGTCGGGTCCTGGCCGATTCTGCGCCGCATGCGCGGCAACGTCCTCGCCCGCCTCGCGCTCCTCGGGGTGGCCGCAGCAGCCGCCATTCCGCCTCTGCTCGGCGCGGAGACCATCGAGTCCCTGAGGCAGCGTTGGGTCGTCCTGACCTTCGAGAGCGGTTACTCCTCCGGGCGCGACTCCATCTACACCCAGGTCTGGGAGCTGTTCTCGAGCTCGCCATTCGTCGGCGTCGGACTCGACGGCTACTACGGCCTCGTCGGCAAGGACCAGGGCTTCGAGTACCCGCACAACGTCCTCATGGCCTCGGCGGCCGAGGGGGGCGTCGTCGGTGCCGGGCTTCTCGTCCTCGCCGTCGTCGTGTTCCTGCTCTCGACCAGGCCCGGACCGATGCCGCCCGCGGCCCTGTACTTCACGCTCGCCGCCGTCTACCTCGCCGGCGCAAGCATGTTCTCCGGCGACTACTACGACGTCCGCCTGCTGTGGTTCTTCCTCGGGCTCGCCGCCATCGACACCCGCCGTGCTCGACGCGAGAGACAGGGTGCCGATGAGACACCCGGCGCGCTGTCGCGCCCCCGCAGCGCGATCGCGGCGAACAGTAAGCAACGAGTGTCGCGTATGCTGCCTGAGGCCTGACGCCTTCAGGCGCCGGGATGCATGCCGCTCCATCAGGGGTTCCAAGGCACGCCAAGAGGGGGAGATCACTTGTCCGGGGGGACACTGGCTCGAAGGAGCCTGGTGGGGCTGTGGGACTGCGCCGCATGGTGCATCGCCGTCGCTCTTATCGTTGGTACTCGTTACGAGTTCTATCTCAGCGTCGAGCAGTGGAACACCGTGTTCCTGTACGCCGCACTGGCGTGCCTGACACAGCTCGGTGTGGGTGCGCTGCTCAAGCTCTACCGGGGCAGGTACCGGCTCGGGAGCTTCGAGGAGAGCCCCGGTCTGCTGCTGTCGATGGTGGTGGTCGCGCTCATCCTCATCGTCGCCTTCGTCGCGATCGGGGGGCTGGCGAACTTCCCGCGGAGCATCGCGCTGCTCGCGCCGCCGTTCGCGCTCATCTTCATGGCCGCCGGGCGGTGGGCGTACAGGGCGTGGAGGACGCCCAAGCCCGTCAGCACCGAGAACGCCGAGAACGTCCTCATCTACGGCGCGGGCGACGCGGGCTACCAGCTCCTTCGCCTCATCGAGATGGACACCTCCTCCCCGTACCGCGTGGTCGGGCTGATCGACGACAACCCCGCCAAACGCCACCTCAACCTGCTGGGTCGGCCCGTGCTCGGCGGCCGCGACGACATCGTGCGCCGCGCTCAGGAACGTGACGTCACCACCGTCATCCTCGCCATCTCGGCGGCAAGCAAGGGCATGATCGCGGAGGTCGCGGACATCGTCGAGGGCTCGGGGATGAAGTTCCTCCTCCTGCCGCCCCTCGGCCAGATCCTCGGCGGCCGGGTGAAGCTCAGTGACGTCAAGGAAGTCGACATCACCGACATCCTGGGCCGCCGCCAGGTCAGCACCGACATCGGCTCGATCGCTGACTACCTCACGGACAAGCGCGTCCTGGTGACGGGTGCGGGCGGCTCCATCGGCTCCGAGCTCGCCCGCCAGGTGCACAAGTTCGGCCCCGCGGAGCTCATCCTGCTCGACCGTGACGAGTCCGCGCTGCACGGCGTCCAGCTCTCGATCTACGGCAAGGCACTCCTCGACACCCCCGACATGGTGCTCGCGAGCATCCGGGACAAGGCGGCCCTGCGGAAGATCTTCGAGGAGCACCGCCCCCAGGTCGTCTTCCACGCTGCTGCGCTCAAGCACCTGCCCATGCTCGAGCAGTACCCGGACGAGGGCTGGAAGACGAACGTCGTCGGCACCCAGAACCTCCTCGAGCTCTCGGCCGAGTTCGGCGTCGAGAAGTTCGTCAACATCTCCACCGACAAGGCCGCGAACCCGACGAGCGTGCTGGGCAGGACCAAGCGCCTGGCCGAGCAGCTGACCGCCTGGTTCGGCCAGCACGCCAGCGGGACGTACCTGTCGGTGCGGTTCGGCAACGTGCTCGGTTCGCGCGGGTCGATGCTGCACACCTTCCGCCAGCAGATTGAGCGCGGTGGTCCCATCACCGTGACCCACCCCGACGTGACGCGCTACTTCATGACGATCCCCGAGGCGAGCGAGCTCGTCATCCAGGCCGGTGCGATCGGCAGCGACGGGGAGGTCCTCGTCCTGGACATGGGCGAGCCGGTCCGGATCCTCGACGTGGCTCGACGCCTGGTCACCCACTCCGGTCAGGACATCGAGATCGTCTTCACCGGGCTGCGCCCGAACGAGAAGCTGCACGAGGACCTCTTCAGCGAGAACGAGACCGGCGTCCGGTCGCACCACCCGCTGATCTCGCACGTCACCGTGCCTCCGCTGGCCCCGGAGACGCTCGGGCGGCACACGCCCGAGCCGCGAGCCGGTCGTGCACGGACCGCGCAGACACTGCCCAACCGATGAAGGGACAGCCACGTTGACGGAGCGAATCCTGCTCTCCCCACCGGACACCGGCGCAGCGGAGGAGGTCGCCGTCATCAGGGCGCTGCGAGGCGGCTGGGTAGCGCCGCTGGGCCCCGAGGTCGACGCCTTCGAGAGCGAGATGGCCGCGTACACCGGCCGGAAGCACGCCGTCGCGCTGGCCTCCGGCACCGCAGCGCTCCACCTCGCCCTGCTCAACTACGGCGTCCGGCCCGGTGACCTCGTCCTGACCGCGACGATGACCTTCGCCGCGACGGCGAACGCCATCGCGTACACGGGGGCACAGCCGGTGTTCGTCGAGTGCGACGCCACCGGCAACATCGACGTCGACCTCCTTGACCACGCGCTCACCGACCTGCAGGAGCAGGGCCGGCGCGTTGCCGCGATCGTGCCCGTCGACCTCCTGGGCAAGGTCGCCGACTACGAGGGGATCGCCAGGATCGCGAACCGTGCGGCCATCCCCGTCATCGCCGACTCCGCGGAGTCACTCGGAGCCCACCGCGGCGGGCGCCCGGCCGGCAGCTTCGGAGACGCGGCCATCCTGTCGTTCAACGGCAACAAGGTGATGACCACCTCCGGCGGCGGCATGCTCCTCACCGACGACCCGGGTGTCGCAGAGCACACGCGCTACCTCGCCACGCAGGCGCGGCAGCCCGTCGTGCACTACGAGCACACGGACATCGGCTACAACTACCGCCTGTCCAACCTGCTCGCCGCGCTCGGCCGCGCCCAGCTCGACCGCCTCGACTCCATGATCGAGCGCCGCCGCGAGATCCGTCAGCACTACCGACGCTTCTTCGCCGACGTCCCGGGCGTCACCGTCTTCGGTGGCGAGGACGGCGCGGAGGACCGCGGGCAGACGCACGACAACTACTGGCTGAGCTCCATCCTCGTGGACCCCGCCGAGGCCGGGTGGACGGCGGACCAGCTCATCGCCCACCTCGCGGCGGCCGGCGTCGAGGCCCGGCCGCTGTGGAAGCCGATGCACCTCCAGCCCGTGTACCGCGACGCCCCCGCGTACACGAACGGCACCAGCGAGGACCTGTTCACCCGCGGGATCTCCCTGCCCAGCGGGTCCGCACACGACGAGGCCACCATCGCCCGTGTCCTCGACGCGGTCTCGGGCTTCCTCGGTGAGGCCCGCGCCGGCGAGACCGGCCGGTGAGCGCCATGAGGTACGACCGCGTCAAGCGTGCCCTCGACCTGGCTGTCGGTGGCGCAGCACTTGTCCTCAGCGCTCCGGTGCAGCTTGCCGTCGCCGCGCTGGTGCGCGTCAAGCTCGGCAGCCCCGTGCTCTTCCGCCAGGACCGTCCCGGCAAGGACGGCCGCGTCTTCCAGCTCGTGAAGTTCCGGACCATGCTCGAGCCGGATCCGGCCGGCGGCCTCATCACGAACGAGCAGCGCATGACCCCGTTCGGGCACCGGCTGCGTTCCACGAGCCTGGACGAGCTGCCCACCCTCCTCAACGTCGTCCGCGGGGACATGAGCCTCGTCGGCCCCCGGCCCCTGCGGACCACCTACCTCCCCCGCTACAGCCGCCGGCACGCCCGGCGCCACGACGTCCGGCCCGGCCTCACCGGCCTCGCGCAGGTGCGGGGACGGAACGCACTGACGTGGGAGGAGCGGCTCGACCTCGACATCGAGTACGTCGACTCCATGTCCCCGGCCCTCGACCTGTCCATCGTGCTGGCGACGATCAGGACCGTCTTCCAGCGCAGCGGCATCGCGGCGGAGGGTCAGGCGACGATGAGTGAGTTCATGGGCTCCGGCGAGCCCATCACCTGCGTGCCGCTCGTCGAGGAGCACCTCCCCGCCCGGGTCGAGTGGCTCAACGACCCACGGGTGCGCGCCGGGATCACCATCTCCTTCCAGGCGTCCCTCGAGGACACCGTCACGTGGTTCCGGAAGGCAGCCGAGGACGAGACCCGGGCCGACTTCGCCTGCGTCTCGCAGGACGGCTCGCCCGTGTCCATGTTCGGCATCACCGACATCGCCGACGGGAGCGCCGCCCTGTACCTCTACGTGGCACCCGACCTGCACGCGAAGGGCATCGGTCGTCTCACCATGGTCCACCTGCTCAAGGAGGCGCAGCGGCTCGGCCTCACCGAGGTGCGCCTCGAGGTCAAGGCCGAGAACACCTCGGCCGTCCGGCTGTACGAGCGCTTCGGCTTCCACGTGACCGGAGAGGTCCCGGGAGAGGCGAAGCTCAAGATGACGGCGGTCGTGCGTTGAGGGACATGAAGATCGTCATCGGCTCGGCCGGCCGGCGCACCTACCTCGTCGGCTGGTTCATGGCGGCTCTCGCCGAGCTCGGCCTGCCCGGCGAGGTCATCGTGACGGAGAACGACGTGACCAGCCCGAGCTTCGGGCTCGCCCACCGCTCGGTGTGGATGCCGCCCTACGCTGACCCTGCGTACGCCGAGCAGATGCTCGAGCTGTTCACGGCCGAGCGGCCCGACCTCTTCGTCCCGCTCAACGACTTCGAGATCGACCTGCTGTCACGGGGCCTCGGCTCCCGGCTCGAGGAGTACTGCGACCAGGTCTTGGTCCCCAGCCGCCAGGCGCAGCGGAACCTCTCGGACAAGCTGGCCATGAGCCAGTCCCTCGCCGCGGCGGGAGTGACGACCCCCCGCACGTGGCTGGCCGCCGAGCTCGACGAGCTGCGCGGCTCGGTCGACGACCCGGTGAGCGAGTACGTCGTCAAGCACCGCTTCGGCAGCGGCTCCTCCGGCCTGCGCTTCGCCACGCCGAGCCAGCTCGACTCCGCCGTCGCCGGGTCCCTCGCCGAGCTCCCGGCCCCCGACAACGACCCCGTCCCCGACCTGCCGCCAGC
This sequence comes from Georgenia sp. 311, assembly GCF_006151955.1. Taxonomy (NCBI): domain Bacteria; kingdom Bacillati; phylum Actinomycetota; class Actinomycetes; order Allobogoriellales; family Allobogoriellaceae; genus Georgenia; species Georgenia sp. 311. The sequence goes on from NZ_VDFS01000017.1 coordinate 39,098, forward strand.
CGCTCGGGTCGTCGTCCAGCAGCGTGTGCCCGGCGACGAGTACGGCGTGGACGGGGTGTTCTCGCTGACCTCCCCCACCCCGGCGCTGACGGGCGTCCTCGCCCGCCGCAAGCTCCAGATGCGGGCCGGGGAGACCGACAAGGCCGTGACCGTCGACCCCGCCCCGTTCGTCGAGACGGTCACCCGCCTGGGCGATCTCATCGGTCCGCGCGGGCTCGTCGACATCGACATCATCCGCACCGCCGACGGCGCTCAGCACGTCATCGACATCAACCCCCGTTTCGGCGGCGGCTACCCGTTCTGCCACGCCGCCGGCGCGAATGTCCCCCTGTACATCCTCCAGTCCCTGCGCGGCGCCGCCGACCCCGCTCTGCTGGAGTACCGGACGGCGCTGACCGTGGCGAAGTACCAGGACGTGCGGGTCGTCGGCGAGCTGGACAACGTGGAGAAGGGCTCATGACGCTACCTGTCGCAGCACGACAGACCGCCTTCCGGCTCGTCGACACCGCCCGTGGCTCACGGACGAGGCCGGCGGTCGAGGAGATCACCCGGACCCTGGCACGCCCCGGGGACCCGGCGAGCGCCGAGCTCCACGCCCGCCGGCTGCGCGGGATGCTCGTGCATGCGGCCACGACGGCCCGCGCCTTCGCCGGCTGCTCCCCCGACGACCTCGCCTCCTACCCGGTGACCGACAAGAACATCATCCGCGAGCGTCTCGACGACTACAGGTCCTCCGCGCACACCGACGGCAAGCTCCGCCGCGTGTCGACGAGCGGCTCGACCGGCACGCCCTTCGCCTCCTTCCAGGACCCTGGCAAGGTGGCGCGGAACTCGGCCGACACCATCGCCTTCGCCCGCCGGATCGGCTACGACGTCGGTGCACCGGTGTACTACTTCACGGTCTGGCCGGCGAGGAGGGGCCTCGCCGCCGTCAAGCAGCGTCTCCAGAACGTCACCCCGGTCGACGTCACCCGCCTGGACGCCGACCAGGTCGCCCAGGTCGCCCGCCGCATGAGCCGGGCGGGTGACGGCGCGAACCTCATCGGCTACGCCTCCGCCATCGAGCAGTTCTGCGTCCTGGTGCGCGAGCAGGGCATCTCGCTGCCGTCCGGAGCGGTCAACTCGGTGCTGGCCACCTCGGAGGCCCCGAGCCCGGGCCTGGCCGCTCTCGTGGAGTCGGTGCTGAGGCGTCCGCTGAGCGTGCGGTACTCCAACATCGAGAACGGCATCCTCGCGCAGCGCCAGCCGGGGGCGTCCTCCTACCAGCTCAACACAGCCAGCTACCACGTCGAGCTCCTCGACCTGGACACCGACGGCCCAGCCGCCCCGGGAGAGCCCGGCCGGATCGTCGTCACCGACCTGTTCAACCGCGCCATGCCCTTCGTCCGGTACGACACCGGTGATGTCGGGTACTGGCACGTCGGCGCCGACGGGCAGGCGGACACCTCGAGGCTGGCCGGTATCGAGGGCAGGCGCTCGGACCTCATCTACGACGCCGACGACGCCCTGCTGTCGACCCACTTCGTCGCCAAGGTGATGAACGAGTACGTCGACGTCAGGCAGTACCAGCTCGTCCAGACCGGGCAGGGCGCCTACACCGTCCGCCTCAACGCCCCGCAGGACGTTGCGCGCGACGAGCGCATCGCCGCCGACTTCAGGCGCGAGCTCGGCAGCGGTGCCCAGCTCACGATCGAGCACACCGACGAGATCCCCCTCCTCGCGTCCGGCAAGAGACGCAGGATCATCAGCAACTGGTCCCCGGACAGGTGAGGACGCCGTGAAGATCACGTACATCCACCAGCACTACTCCCAGCTCCCCGCCGAGGGCGGCCTGAGCCGGCCGTGGCAGTTCGCCCGTCGGCTGGCCGCCGACGGCCACGAGGTGACGCTCATCGCCGGTTCCCGCCAGGCCCGGACGACGTACGTCGAGGGCGTGCGCATCGTCCACGTCCGTGCCCCGTACGCGAACGCTGCCGGCCCGGTGAAGCGGATCGTCGCCTTTCTGCTCTTCGTCCTGCGGGCGACCCTGCTCGCCGTGCGGACCCCGGCCGACGTCGTCTTCGCCAGCAGCACCCCGCTCACGGTGGCGGTGCCCGGCATGATCGGTGCGCTCACCAACAGGGCGCGCTTCGTCTTCGAGGTCCGCGACCTGTGGCCCACCGTCCCGATCGAGCTCGGCGTCCTCACCAACCCGGTGCTCAAGGCCCTCGCGCGTGGGCTCGAACGGCTCACCTACCGCCGGGCGGACACCGTCATCGCCCTCTCGGACGACATGGCCGCCGGGGTGCGGAGCGTCAACGGTACGGTGCCCGTCGTCGTCATCCCCAACGCGAGCGACTTCTCCCTCTTCCCCGATCCCTCGGAGACGCCGGAGATCCGCGCGGAGCAGGGCTGGGAGCCGGAGGAGACGGTCCTGGTCTACGCCGGGAGCTTCGGCCGCATCTACAACCTCGGCTGGGTGGTGGACCTCGCGGCCGCGCTGCGCTCCCAGGGCGTGCGCGTGGTGATGTACGGGAACGGCGGCACGATGCCCGCACTGCGGCAGCGTGCCACGAAGCACGGCCTCGACGTCGACTCCCTGCTCCCCGGCCGTGTCCGGCGCCAGGACCTCGCCCGCGTCCTGTCGGCGGCGGATGCCACCATCTCCAGCGTGCTGCGTCTCACGTGCCTCGAGCCGGCATCGATCAACAAGGTCTTCGAGTCGATGGCGGCGCAGAAGCCCGTGCTCTTCAACCACGACGGCTGGCTCACCGAGCTCATGACCGAGCACCGTGCCGGCTGGAGGCTCGACGACGACCCGGCCAAGGCGGCGCTCCAGGTCCAGGACATCCTGGCGCGCCCCGAGCAGCTCCGCGAGGCCGGCGAGCGCAGCGCCGAGCTCGGGCGCGAGCGCTTCGACCGCGACAAGCTCTACGTCGGCTTCCGCGCGGCGGTGGTCGGCGCGTGAGCCCGTCGTCACCTTCGGCGCGCGGTCCTCGGTGGATCGCCCGGTGAGCCGCCGGTTCACCCATCCCGCCTACGCCCTGCTCGCGGGGCAGGTGGTCACCGCGGGCGTCGCCTTCGCCATCAACTTCCTCTCCTCGAGCGTGATGCCGCCGGACCAGCGCGGCACCCTGGCCTTCTTCATCCAGCTGTCCTACATCGCGACCACTCTCGGGCTCCTGGGCGTCGAGCGGCCCTACGTGGCCGAACGGACGGGGGTCTCCTTCCCCACCGCCGTGAGGGAGCTCGGCCGGCTGACGAGGTCGGTGTGGGTCGGGGCCGCGCTCCTGGTGGTCGCCGCCTTCGTCACCGGGTGGGTCTCGGGCTGGTTCCTGGCACTCCTGCTCGCGATGACGGCCACCTACGTCGTCTCCAACGCCGCTGTGCGCAGGGTCCGGATCGCCTACGTCGTCAGCCGTGACCGCCGGACCTTCGTCACGAACACCATCGCGGTGCAGTGCGGGCTGCTCGGGCTGGGGGTCGTGCTCTACCTCCTCGACGTGAGCTCGCCGGCCGCCTGGCTGGGCGCCTACGCCCTGAGCAGCGCCGCGGCGATGGTGACGAGCACCCGCGCACGCCGTCGGTCGCGCGAGGAGCACGTGTCCCCGAGCCAGCTGGCGCGTGTCCGGCGCGAGGGGCTCAGGCTCATCCCCGCCTCGCTGGGCAACACCGCGCTGCTCCGCTCGGACCGTCTGATGATGCCTTTCCTCTCGTCGGCTGCGGAGCTGGGCATCTACGTCACCGTCGCGACGGTGATGGAGGTCGGTGCCTGGCCGATCCAGCAGTGGGTGGACGCCTCCCTGGGGCGGCTGCGCTCACGTGCCGCCGGCAGCAACCGAGGCCTCGTCATCAAGCTCTTCCTCGGGGTGGTGAGCCTCACCGTCGTCATCGGCGTGCTCGCCTACTTCGCGATCAGTCTGCTCCTGCCCGAGGAGTACCACCGGTCGCTGGAGCTCATCCCGATCCTCGGCGCGGGCACCGTCGTCTACGCGATGACGCGCCTGCAGCACGGCTGGCTGATCGCCGAGGGGCGTCCAGGCCTCGTGTCCGTCGCCGAGACGGTCGGGCTCGTGGCCTCCGCCGTCCTCTACGTCGGGCTCATCCCGCCCTTCGGGGCGATGGGTGCGGCGATCGGCTCCGGCATCGGGCACTGCATCCTGTTCGGCACGACCTGGGCGCTGCGGCGCCGCGCCAACAGGGCGTAGGTGCGAGGGCCCGCGGCGACCAGCCTCGACCGTTCGGCGGCCGGCCGCCTGGAAGTGATGTGGGAGGATGACCCGGGCATGACCAATGGACTTTCAGGGGGATGAATGGAACTGCGCGACTACCTGCACGTGCTTCGCACCCGATGGTTGTCCATCGTCACGGTTGCGCTGGTCACCCTGGCAGCGACAGCGGCAGCGACGTTGCTGACGACGCCGGAGTACACGTCATCGACGCGCATGTTCTTCGCGGTGCAGGGCGGCGAGACGGTCTCGGACCTCGCTCAGGGCTCGACCTTCACCGAGAAGCAGATGTCCTCCTACGCGGAGGTCGCCAAGTCCCCGATCGTCCTCGACCCCGTCGCCGAGGCCTTCGGCCTCGAGCAGGACTCCCGCAGCCTGGCCTCGGCCCTTGACGTCACCGTCGCGGCCGACACCACGATCCTCGTCATCTCGGCGACCGACGAGGACCCGGTGCTGGCTCGCGACCTGGCCAACGCCGTCGCCGACGAGCTCACGTCCACCGTCGGCAGCCTCTCCCCCGAGCGGCCCGACGGCACCGAGACGGTCCGCGCCACGATGCTCAGCGAGGCGCAGGTCCCCCAGTCCCCGTCGTCACCCAACACGATGCGCAACCTCGCGCTCGGCCTCGTCCTCGGCCTGCTGCTCGGTGTCGGCGTCGCGCTGCTGCGGCAGGTGCTCGACACGAAGGTCCGCGACGAGAACGACATCGCCGCCGTCACCGACGCGAGCCCGCTCGCCATCGTGCCGATCGACACCGCAGCGACCGACCATCCCGTCTTCATGCATGACGACTCCATGGGCATGCGCGCCGAGGCGATCCGCCGGCTCCGGACGAACCTCCAGTTCGTCGACTTCGGGGACCGGCCGAGCTCGATCGTCGTCACCTCCTCCGTCCCGGCCGAGGGCAAGACGACCACGGCGATCAACCTCGCCGCCTCGCTCGCCGACGCCGGCGCGCGGGTGGTGCTCGTCGACGCCGATCTCCGCCGCCCGACCGTGGCCAAGTACATGGGCTTCGAGGGACGCGTCGGCCTCACCACCGTCCTCATCGGCCGAGCCAACGTCGAGGACGTCGTCCAGCCCTGGCAGGGCTCCTCCCTCGACATCCTGCCCTCCGGTCAGATCCCGCCGAACCCGAGCGAGCTGCTCGGCTCGCGGGCCATGACGCGCCTGCTCGAGGAGCTCACCAGCACGTACGACGTCGTCATCCTCGACAGCCCGCCGCTCCTGCCGGTCACCGACGCCGCTGTTCTCAGCAAGCTCGCCGGTGGCACCCTCGTCGTCGCCGGCGCGGACCGCCTGCAGAAGCAGCAGCTGCGAGCCTCGCTCGAGGCACTGACCAAGGTCGACGCCCACGTCCTCGGCATCGTGCTCAACAAGGCGCAGCGCAAGGAGCGCGACCGGTACGCCTACGAGTACTACAGCAGCCAGGACCCCACTCTCACCGGGACCCGCTCGTCCTCGCGCAAGGCGCGTGGCGCTCGACAGGTCACCGAGCCCGAGCCCGCCGTCGCGAACCGGTCCACGTGGCCCGGCGAGCGGATGTCCGCCACTCCTCGCCGCTGATCACGGCGTGACGGTGACCTCGTCACCGGTCCACACCCACACCCGTCCACCTGCCGCGGACACGGCAAGATCCTCACCGCTGGGGGCCACCACGCCGCTGCACGTCGGCTCCTCCCCTGCGCTGCCGTCAGGACGGATGAGGGCGACGGCGAGGGTGTCCGCGCAGGCCTCCCAGGCACCGGCCACCACGTAGCCCTCGTCGGTCAGACCGACAGCCCGCGCCCGGACGTCGGGGGTGTGCCGCGTCCACGTCGCCCCGCCGTCGGCCGTGAGTGCGAGGCTGACGTCGGCGCACAGGACGGCGGCGTGCGCCGTGTCGAGCGCGGCGAGCTGGACCGCCTCGCAGGGTGTCTCCACCGTTCCCGCAGGCGCCCCCATGAGATCGGTGTCGCCCGGCACGAGGTACCAGGAGCCGTCGAGGTACTGGTCGTTCGCCGTCCAGGAGGCTCCGGCGGTCGAGGAGGAGAGGTACGTGGGCGCGCAGCCCGCTCCCCCACCGATGACGGAGAGCGACTCGGGCCCCAGGGCGCGCAGTCGGCTCACCGGAGCGAGGTCGACGGGCAGCTCCTGCCACGTCAGCCCGCCGTCCACGCTGCGCTCCACCGTCCCGGCCTCGCCGCAGGATCCCGCCGTCGCCCGCCACGCCGTCGTGCCGTCGACGTTGACGAGCAGCCGCCCCGACCGGGCGAGCCGCTCCACCTCAGCGAGCCCGTCGGTCTCCTGCTTCGTCGGCGGCGTGGTCGCCTCCACGCCGGGGGTCACCGTCGCAGGTCTGTCCGCGACGTCGACGACGGGAGTGGTCGGGCGGGTCACCAGCAGGGCGACGAGCACGACGTTGAGCAGGACGAGGGCGCCGAGGCCCGCCACGGGGAGTCGGCGGCTGGAGCGCGATGCCATCTGCGGTCACCTCATGGGAGTTCGGAGCACGGCCGTGCTCGGGTCAGGGTCCGAGGAAGAGCTGGGAGCACAGCAGTCGCGCGCCGTCGGGGACGCACCCGATCCCGATCTCGGTGAGGGCCGGGTCGAGGAGGTTCGCCCGGTGACCGGAGGAGTCCAGCCACGCCGCGACGACGTCGGCGGGTTCCGCGGTGCTGTTGACGAGGTTCTCGGCCGCGGTGGTGAACGGCGCGCACTCCTGGATCACCGGCCCCAGCGGTGCATGGACGAGCTCCTCCTGCCCGACGAGGTCCGTCGCGCGAGCCACGGCCGCCTGCCGGGCGCAGTCGGATGCCGCGAGCGGCTGGAGGCCCTCGGCGGAACGGGTCTCGTTGGTGAGCTCGACGAGCTCGGCCGCATACCCCGAGGGGTCCTCCGGTGTCGCGCCGGGGGGCGCCGCGGGCTCGGGGTGGGCGGCACCGGCGCCGCAGGCGCCGAGCGCGGCCGCGACCACACCGAGACAGCCGGCCAGCCGCAGTGCGCCGACACTTCTGCCCATCATCCTTCGCTCCCGGGTGGGCGAAAGGGCCCCGGCGACGAGTCGCCGGGGCCCTCTCGGACGTTCGTTGACGTCGGCAGACGTCAGGCGGAGACCTTCATGCGGCGGGTGAAGTAGATGGCCGCGGCGCCGACGAGCAGCAGCAGCGCGCCGCCGATGATCAGCGGGGTGGCCGTCGCACCCGTCTCGGGAAGGCCGGTGGCCCCACCGTCGGTGGTGACGGGCGCGCCCGAGCCCTCACCCACGACAACAGTGATGGTGTCGAGGACGTTGCCCTCGGCATCGGTGGCGACCAGGTCGTAGGCCCCCTCCTCGAGCAGAGTCACGCTGAAGACGGCCTGGCCGTCGACAGCGGTCTTCGTCAGCGCCTTGGTCCCGGCGATGAGAATGTCGTCGTCCCCCACGTTCGCGTCGTCCGAGGTGACGGTCAGCGTGACGTCAGTCCCGCTGGGTGCAGTGACCGTGACCGTGAAGGCCTCGCCCGGGGCCGGGTTGGTCGTGGACACTGTGACGTCGAAGTCGTCCTCCGAGTAGCCGAGAGCGGCACTCGGTGCGAGGACGAGCAGCGCCGCGGCGAACACCGCGACGATGGCACGTCGAATCATGAGCAGTTCCCCCAAGTTGGTCCCGAAGGACCATAGTTGTGATCGGTTCCGAACAGGCTAACGGCTCGAATCAGCATGTCAACGCGGCGGAGACGAACATCTCGTTACCCGGACCGGGGGTCGTCCGCAGGATCGGGTCGCCCGTGAGGCCCGTCCCGGTGGTGATGTCGATCTCCGTCGTCACGGACTGTCCCGGGCTCAGGTGCACCCGGCGCCCGACCACCACCTGGTCGTCGTGGACCTGTGGGAGGACCTCGACCTCGCCGGCCGGGTCGCGCACGCCCGTGATGCGCCCGCCCGTGGGCGCGTAGACGAGCAGGTTCGAGCGCATGTCACCGTGCGGGACGACGCGACCCAGACCGACGAGCGAGGCCGGGAGCGTAGCCGCGCCGTCGGGCACCTCGGACGTGAGCGTGACCGAGACCGTGAGGTCCTGAGCGCCGTTCGCGTGGCACTGCTCCGCGACGACCTCGACCTCCATGCGTTGGTAGTACGCGATCTTCGCGGCGCTGAGGTCGTTGACGTACACGCCGACGACGGGTGAGCCGTCGCCGTCGTCGCCGCGGAGCTCGCCGCTGAGGACGGTGCCGCTGAGCAGCGCCTGCTCCGGCTCGTGGGCGGACCACACGTGGATCCTGCCCTCGTCAGCGGCCTCGACGAGGGCGGCGACCGTCGCGGTGGGGTCGGCGCCGCCGGTCATCGCGCGGGAGAAGACCTGGGCGGCCGCGAGCTCGAAGAACGCGTCCTGGGCGGCGGGCTCCGCGATCTCGCGGTAGACCCCGTTGAGCATGAGATCCGCAGCGTTGTCCGCGGTCAGCTGCGAGCCCTCCCCGAGAAATCCGGCTGGAGCGCCGACCGCCCACAGGGCCTCCTGCGGGACGTCGATCGGGCCGGTGGCCGAGAGCATGGACCCGAGGACCACCGGGTCCAGCGAGAGGACTCCGTCGACCTCGCCCCCGACGCGCTCCGTCCACATCGCGCGGATGAGCTCGGCGCTGCGCGGGAAGTCCGGCGTGGCGGTGACGTTCCCCGGGTAGCGCCCCAGCTGCGTGCCGAACAGGGCGACCTCGGCGGCGCTGAGCTCGACGACGGGCTCGGGGAAGGAGCCGATGTCACCGGCGGAGAGCTGCTCGACGAGGTCGACGGCGCCGTCGTCGACCCGCAGGTGGAGGAAGGCGCCGGTGAGCCCGCCGGTGGACCGGGGCTCGGCGTTGTTCTGCACCATGAGGACGTAGTCCCGCGGCTCGTCGGCACCGAGCATCGGCGGGACGAGCTGGACGGCACGGGACGCCGTCGCCGTGAGGCTCGCGACGTCGTCGACCTGGCCGGTGAGGTCCGCGAGCGGGCCGCGCATCAGCTCGAGGACCTCCTCGGGGTCGATGGTCGCGAGACGCTCACGGGCGTCGTCGACGGCCTCGTCCGCGGCGACCACCTGCGGCGCGACCTCGGCGAACGGCGCGAGGTCGATCCGCCCGTCCTGCGGTGCCAGGCGCGCCGGGTCGACGACGCCCGCCGCGGAGACGAGCTGGGGCAGCACGTCACCGGCGAGGTCGTCGACCACCTCGGTGGCCGTCCGTGCCGCGGCGACGTTCGGGCCGAGGTACGGCACGTGCGCGGCCAGCGACCAGTGCGGCCCGGAGACGGCGTCCCGGGCAGCCCCGGCGTGCTCCCGCAGCTCCTCCGCCGTGGCCGCGGCGGCGTCGGTCTGCCCGCTGAGCGCCTGCTCGCGCAGCTGGGTGACGAGCGGGATCGCGGCGCGCAGATCGGCCTGCGCCGCCCGGGCCTGCACGGCGAACACGACCATGAGACCGAGGAGCGCGAGCAGGAGCAGCGTGATGAGCAGCGCCAGGACCGTGCGGCCACGGCCTGATCGACGTCGACGGCGGGGACGCTCGCCGTGGTCGCTCGGGCGGGGGGCGGACGTGTCGTCCTCGAGCCAGCTGGGGAAGGTGTCCGTCACGCGGCCATTCCACCACGGGGCACTCCGACCGGACAGCCCTTTCCAGGGCTCCCCGGCTCAGCCGACGACGGTGCGGAACGACCTCGTCAGCCGCTCCGAGTAGCTTCTCCTCCGCCTCGGCGAGGACCCTGCCGTGGATGAGCGCGACCGGCGCGAGCTGCGCGATGAGCGGCACAGTCGAGACCCCGGCCACGTACCTCTCCGGTGACGAGCCACGGTTCGGCTCCCGCCCGGCTGAGGTGCGCGCGCCGGGAGAGCTGACGCGAGACCCACACCCGCGAGCCCCCGCGCCGGGACTCCTGACCTCCCGCGCGCCGGGTTAGGCTCGGGCCCGGGAACGTTCGGAGGAGAAGGGGGAGGACCCGATGGCCTACCGCTCGGGCGAGGACTACACGATCCTCGTCGTGTGCACCGGGAACGTGTGCCGCTCCCCCGCGATCGAGCGCCTCCTGCGCTCCGCGTTCGTCGCCGGCAGCGGGATCGACGTGCACAGCGCGGGCACCGGGGCGCTCGTCGGCGAGCCGGTCCAGCCGCCCATGGTCAAGCTCCTCCAGCGCCATGGCGTCACGGCCGACGGGTTCGCCGCGCGCGCCCTCACCGAGCCGATGGTCAGCGGGGCCGACCTCGTCCTCACCGCCACCCGCGCCCACCGTGCCGACGTCGTCGAGCGGGTGCCGGCGGCCGTGCGGCGCACGTTCACCGTGCGCGAGCTCGCCCGGATGGCGGAAGCGGTCGACCCCGCCGAGCTCGACGCCGCCGCTGGAGCGGACGCCCGGCCCGCCGAGCGCCTCGCCGCGCTCGTGCCGCTGGCCTCCCGCCAGCGCGCGCAGGTCCCGGCCGAGCTCGACGACGTCGTCGACCCCTACCGGCGGTCCGAGGAGGTCTACGAGGAGTCCTTCGGGCAGCTGCTCCTGGCTGTGCGCACCATCGCGCGGACGGTGCTGGGTGTGCGCGCGGCGGGAAGCGTCCGGGTCGAACCCAGCACCGGGTTCTCAACCCGTTCTCGCCACTGAGCGGTCGACCTCGGGTGACCATGTCGTCATCCATGGTCGACGAACCGGCGGGCCCGGCACGCCGACCGGGCCGACCGGTTCGTCCCCAGATCTCCTTCCGGCTCTACCCGACCGGGTCCGTCGCCAGCGACGCCGCGAGCCGTGCACCGAGCTCGTCGTCGTGACCTTCCGCGCTTGCCCCGATCCGCCAGGCCCCCGCCGCGTACTCCCCCGCCGGTAGCGTGCGCCCGCCCGGTTGCCAAAGCGGCTGCCAGACGACGGCACCTGAGCCTGCGTAGTAGCGGTTGTCCTCGTCCCATGCCGAGCCCGGCACGTACGCCGCGGCCACGCTCGCGTCGTCGGACGTGGCCTGCGTCCAGGCGGGGAACCCGGTGACGTCACCCTGCCCGCGGGCCGGGTTCGCGTCGTCGCCCACGCGCGGCAGGGCCGAGTCGATGGTCATGGCCACCTCCCAAGCCGGTGCGGTGAGCTCAGCGGTCACCGACAGGTCCCAGCTCATGTCGAGCCAGCCGGGCTCGAACTCCAGGGTCCAGTCCGCCGTCGCCGGCTCGTCGCCGAGTGGGATGCCGGACAACCGCAGGGTCGAGCCGTCCACCTCCACCTGGGCCGGCTCCCCGGCGATGTCGGTGTTCCCGAAGTTCCCCACCGCGAGGTAGGGGGCGGTGGCGCGGTAGTCCTCGTCGAGCACGGCGGTCCAGCCGTCCCCGTCGCGGACCTCCATCGAGGTGAGGGCGGCACGCGGGGAGGTCTCCACCCGTGCCCGGTACGCCGCCGTCTCCACGTCGTAGCCGGTGGTGACGAGCTCGCCCTCGAAGTCGAGCGGCCGCAGCCACACGCCGCCCTGTCCCCAGCCGGCGCCGGAGACCCACCACTCCTCCCCGTCGCGGACGATCTCCGAGGCGTGCTCGCGGATCCGGCCCACCTCCTGGTCCACGGTGAAGTGCAGCGGGTCCTCGCTGCGGTACACCCGGGTGTCGCTGTAGTCCGAGGTGCAGCACACGGTGAGGTAGTACGCGCCGTCGTGCTCGACGACGAACGGCGACTCCGTCGGCCCGCCGGACGTGCCCTCGGCCGGGTGCTCGAACGCGGTCTGCCGCGGCCCCCAGCTCACCAGGTCGGTGCTCGTCCGGTAGGCGACGATGTGGTTGCCTCCCGCGGGGTCGGAGTTGGCCGTGTAGTACATGACCCACTGGTCGCCCACCCGCGTGACCATCGGGTCACGGCCGTCGAACCCGTCGACGAACAGCGGGTTCTGCGGGTGCCGCGTCCACGTGTACAGGTCCGTGGACGTCGCCAGCTGCATGCGGTAGGCCTCGTGGTCCGCGGTGCCGCCGGCGTAGAACATGTAGTAGGTGCCCTCGTGCTCGATGACGTGGGGCGCCCAGACGTGCAGCTCGCCCGCGTCCGGGTCCGCGTGCATCACCGGCTCCTGCTTGGTCCACGGGCCGTGGAGGGACTCGGCCGTCGCGTGGGCGAAGAACTTCTCGTCCAGCGGGTCGGCCGGCTCCTCGTGCGTGATGCCGAACAGGTGCCACGTGCCCTCGGCGTCCTGGACGAAGGTGTGGTCGTTGATGTACCAGTCCTCGTCCTCGCCGACCGACGGGTCGTAGACGCGCACGCGCTCACCGCCGGTGACCGCCTGGCGCCGCTCCTCGAACGGCCTGAGGGTCACCGGGGCCTCGGTGAGCCGCTCGATGATCGCCGCGGCCTGCTCGCGCAGGTCCGCCCGGGCAGCCTCGCTCAGAGTGTCCGGCCGCTTCGGGTTGTCCAGGTGCCTGACGAACCGCTCGAGCGCCCGCACCGCCGCCTCCACCCGGTCCCCCTCGAGGTGCCGGATCGCCTGCTCGACGGCGTTGGCCAGCTGGCCGGCGATCGGCCCGGCGACATCGCCGGACGTGACGTACCCGTCCACCGAGTCCCGCAGCCCGGCGAGCGCCTCGAGCGGGGTCTCGGGTGGCGGGGGCTCCTCGTCCAGCGCCCGCAGCGTGAGGTAGTCGACGCCCACGAGAAAGCCGGTGGAGCTCGCGTGCTTGCCGGTCACCCGGAACGTCACCTCGTTCGGGCCCTCGGTGAGGTCGACGGTGCCGAGATCGACCGGGCCGGTGGTCCCCACGCCCTGGGCGCGGTAGCCGTCCACCGGCTCGCCGACGACGACGCCGTTCACCAGCACCTCGACGATCCCGTAGTCCGGGGCCTGGGTGAGGACGGCCCCGAGGGCGTACTCGCCGGTCGCGGGTGCCTCGAGGGCCACGGTGATCTCCTGGTCCGCGACGGTCGGCCGGAACCACAGCTGGGCCCCGGCGGACCAGGAGACGCCGCAGCAGTTGGTCTGCCGCTCGTACGGGGCGTCGGCCGCGAGCACCTCGAGGTCCTCGGCCTCGAACCGCAGGGTCGCTCCGGTGCGCGCGGAGACCTCCGGGGAGAGCTCACCGGGGTTGCCGGCGGTGTCCACCGCGCGGACGCGGTAGAACCACTGCTCACCGAGCTCGAGGTCCTCGTGCCGGAAGCCCAGGTCGGTCGTCGTGCCGAGGAGGGTGCTCTCGCCGGGGGTGAAGCCGGACGTCATGGACCCGTAGACCTCGTACCGGGCGATCCCCACGTCGTCGGTCGCGGCGCCCCAGCCGAGCCGGACGGAGTTCGACTCCTCGCCCATCGCGGTGACGTCGGTGGGAGCCGACGGCGCCGTCGTGTCGGTGAACGGGGCGACGATCGACGCCACCTCGTAGCGCGCCGCGGACCACGGCGGGGCGCCGTCGAGCGGGGTGAGCGTGATGTCGAGCTGCCCGCCCTGTGCCAGGTGCGCCGGGATGACGAAGGAGTCCTCCAGCCACCGCCTGGTGGTGTTGCCGAGCGGCTGCAGCCACACGCCCGCGTCCTGGCCGCCGACCTCCACCCGGACGGTCTGGTGGGAGAGAGCCTGGTCGGAGAGCCGGCGCAGCCACACGCCGTGGTTGTCCTCCGCGACGTCGACGGTGAAGGAGACCGGGTCCCCGCCGGCACGGAGGTCCTCGGTGACCGGGGCCGGGTCGTGCGTGCCCTCGAAGGTCGAGGTCAGGGTCGTGACGTCACCGCCCCCGGTGTACCCGTGCGCCCCCTCGCTCGCCGGGTCCCCGACGTCGATCCGGTCGGTGACGCGCAGCGTGCTCACGTCCTCGTGGCCGTACCAGAACGCCGTCGAGCTGTAGCGTGCCGGCTCGTTGGCCACCGGGCCGGGCTCGATGCCGAAGCGGATCGAGGAGCCGAAGCTCACCGCCTCGGTGATCATCAGCCGGTAGGCGGCGTCGCACTGGTTCGGGCACTCGAGGATGCCGGTCTGCATCGCCGGCGCGCCGTTGAACGGGGCGGAGAACTCGTTGCGGTTGAAGTACCAGCCGCCGTTGTAGAAGTCCTCCGAGCCGGTGCCGTGGAGCTGCGGCGAGCGTGAGCCGTCGACGAAGACACGCTCGTCACCCTCGAGGTAGTTGCGGATGTTCCCGGCGGTGATGAGCCCGACCATCGTGTGGTTGACGCCCACGAACCGGCCGGTGCCGTTCGTCTCGAGGAAGATCCAGTCCTGCCCGGCCTCGGTCTCCCCGACCCTGGACTCGGCGCGGAAGTAGCCGATGGCGCGGTCCGCGAGCTGGTCGGCGACGGCGTCGTCCGCGTGCGACGTCACCGTCGCCTCCCCGGCCTCGAGGGGCAGGGTGGAGGTGTTGACGAGGTCGATCGTGGCGCGCTGCGCGAAGGGCATCGGCCACCACGAGAGGTAGGAGCCGTCCTCCTCGGTCTCCATCGCGTACATGAGGGCGTGGACCTCGGCCTCGCCGAGTCCCGAGCCGAAGAACTCCCCGAGCGGCGCGTCCACGGTCTGCTCGCCGTCGAAGGTCATCCGCAGGCGCAGGTCGCGCAGCAGCTCGTTGGAGCGCAGGATCGGCTCCTCGTCCTCGACCTGCGCGCCGTAGGAGTAGTTGCGCACCCCGTCCCACCGCTGCTCGACGATGACGTAGTCGTGCGCCTCCTCGCTCGCGAGGGCGTCGGGACTGGTGCCGACGTCGAGCTCGTCGGTGCGGACCGGCTCGCCGTCGACGATCGAGTCGACCCAGTAGCGGAACTCGTTGAAGTCGATCGAGGCGGAGACGAACGTGGTCGTGACGGTGATCTCGCTCTTGCCGGCGGTGAGCGCGGCAGGCAGCTCGACGGTCTGGTCGGTCCAGCGGCCCGGGTCACCGAGGATCGGCTCCCACTCCCCGGCGGCCTCGCCGTCGACGGTGATGGTCGCGCGCTGGTAGGCGGAGAGCGGGTCGAAGCGGCGGGTGAGGCGCACGCCGTCGTTGTCCGGGTCGATGGCCGCGGTGAAGGTGCTCGAGCCGACGAAGGCCCGGCCGTCGTCCTCGATCGGGTCGGGGACCGGTGGTACACCGACGATCTGCGGGAGCTGGAGCTCGATCTCGCTGACGACCCCGGCCCCGGACAGGTCGGCGAGCCGGACCGACTCACCGGGGGCGAGCTGGAGGCCGGTGGTCTCCGTCGTCGCGCCCGGGTGCGCCGGCTTCGGGTCCTCGTGCCCCCACGTCTGCGCCCGCTCGACGACCCCCGCGGGGACGGCGGCGGGGTCGAACGTCTCGACCCCCTCGGCGTCGGGGAAGGCCCGGTAGCTCACGAGGTAGAAGTACGGGTTGTTCGTCGTCGTGACCCGCATCGACTCCCGGTAGCTCATCGGCACCTTGAGGTAGACACCGCCGGAGCTCTGGTCCGCGTTCGCCACGAGTGGGTACACGAACGGGGCACCGAGCTCGCCGTCGACGACGTCCTGGAGCGGGGCGTCCACGACCGTCTCCCCGTCGAGCTCGATGATGATGTTGCCGGTGTTGGTGACGTCCCCGCCGTCGCGGGTGAACCAGATCGACGCGATCTCCCCCGCGCCGCTCCGCTCGGCGATGACGCAGCCCTGCTCGCTCTGCCGCAGGCAGGAGTAGGTGCCCTCGAAGCCGTCGTTGTTCCCCCCGGTACGGTCGAAGCTCGAGAACTGCCGGGTCTCCACCCCGCTCGTGAGAGTCGGGAGGAGGTCGAGGCGGCTGAGGTTCTCCCAGCCCGTCGGACCGGTCGCCTCGTGCGTCTGCACCTGAGGTGCGGAGGGCAGGGTCGCCGCCGCGGGCGCCAGCAGGCTCAGCCCGGTGAGGACAGCGAGAAGGGTCGTGAGGGCGCGGCCGTGGCCGGCCGGTGCGTGAGTGGACATGTCGTTCCCCCCGGTTCGATCGCTCGTCCTGGCCGTCAGCGGCTCCCGCCGAGCTCGGCGTAGACGTCGGTGGCGTTGTCGGGGGTGATGAGCTGCGTCTCGAGGGTCACTTCCTTCTCGACGTCCTCACAGCCGATGAGGATCTGCTCCGCGGTGGCCACGGCCTCACGGCCACCGGTCGGGTAGACGAACGTCGCCGACAGACGGCCCTCCTCGACCGCCTTGATCCCGCCGGACGGGATGGGCAGGGCGTCGATACCGATGAACTGGATGTCCTCGGCACGGCCGGCGGCGTCGGCGGCGAGGTAGGCACCCTCGGCCATCGGGTCGTTGTGGGCGTAGAAGACGTCGATCTCGTCGTTGGCCTGGAGGATGGCCTCGGCCTGGCTCTGGCCGAGCTCGCGCAGCCAGTCGCCCGTGCCCTCCGCGATGATCTCGATCCCCTCGGCCCCGGCGATGCCCTCGCGGAAGCCGTCGGCACGCTCCTGGGCGGGCGTGGAGCCGGACAGTCCGCGGAGCTCGGCGACGCTCCCACCGTCGGGGAGGAGCTCGGTGGCGACGTACTCCCCCGCGGCCCTGCCGATCTCGAAGTTGTCCGCACCGATGAACTGCGTGTAGGTGTCCCCCTCGATCTTGCGGTCGAGGACGATCACGGGGATCCCGTCGGTGTAGGCGCGCTCGACGATCGCGGTGAGCGGTGCCGCCTCGTTCGGGCTGATGATGAGGAGGTCGATGCCCTGGGCGAGGAAGTTCTCCACGTCCGAGACCTGCTTGGAGTTGTCCTGCGCGGCGTCGGCGAAGACCACCTCGAACTCCTCGATCTCGGAGGCGGCAGCACGGATGTCGTCGTCCATCTGCTGGCGGTAGGGCTCCGCGACGTTCGCCTGGCTCATGCCGATGAGGTACTCCCCGTCCGCGCCCGCACACGCGGCGGCGTCGGCGGTAGCGCCCGAGCCCGTGGCGGTGGCGGTGCCGCCCGTCGTGTCACCGACGCCGGGGGCGTCGGACTCGGTGCCGCACGCGGCCACGAGGAGAAGGGTGGCGCCGGCCGCGAGGACGACGTTGCGGCGGAGAATGTGTGCACGCTTCATTGCTGCCTCCTATTTCGCTGTCCGGAAGGCCTGGATACCCGCCGCGACGATGATGATGACTCCCTTGACGAGGAGCTGGATGTTCGAGTCGACGTTGTTGAGCGCGAGCATGTTGTTGAGGATCCCGAGGAGCAGTGCGCCGGCGATCGTCCCGGCGACGGTGCCGACCCCGCCCATGAGACTGGTGCCGCCGATGACGACGGCGGCGATGGCGTCGAGCTCGTAGCCGATGCCGGCGTTCGGGCTGCCCTGGTTGAGCTGGCCGGCCTGGATGATCCCGGCGAGCGCCGCGAGCAGGCCGGAGATCGCGAAGACAGTGACCTTGACCCGGGTGACGTTGATCCCCGAGAGCCGCGCGGCGCGCTCGTTGCCGCCGAGCGCGTAGACGTGCCGGGCGAAGACGGTGTTGCGGACCACGAGCAGCGCGATGACCGCCACGCCGAGGAAGATGAGTGCCGGGATCGGCACGGTGCCGTTGAACGTGCGGGAGTTGAGCAGGGCGAAGCTCTCCGGGACGTGGCCGGGGCCGTCGCCGTAGGCGAGCGGGACGCCTTGGCCGCCGGACCAGATGCGCGCGAGTCCTCGGGCGATCTGGAGCCCGGCGAGGGTGACGATGAAGGACTGGATGCCGAGCTTGGCGGTGATGAGCCCCTGCATCGCCCCGAACGCCGTGCCCATGAGGAGGATGAGCGCGACGGCCGGCAGCACCCCGTAGTCGTCGACCATGAGGAGGCTGGCCACGCCGGTGGCCGAGAGCCCGAGCACGGCCCCCACGGACAGGTCGATGCCGCCGATGAGGATGACGAAGGTCATCCCGATCGCGATGATCCCGATCTCCGAGGTGGCCCGGACGATGTTCAGCAGGTTCTCGGTCGCCAGGAAGACGGTCTCGCCGCCCCGTCGCGGTGAGAAGACGATGGCGGCGATGAACACGAGGATGAGCGCGACGTAGCTCTGCAGAGCGAAGAAGCGTTCCGGGATCGTGAACCTGCGGCGCTCGTTCTCCGCAGGGGCGCTCGTGTCGGGTGCGACGGTGTTCATCTCGACTCCACGGGGCGTGTTCCGACGTTCTCGTCGTCCGAGGCGTTCTCGGGCCTGCTCGTGTGCTCCATGCCGGCGGCGGCGAGCAGCCTCTCCTCAGTCGCCTCGGCCGCGGGCATCTGGGTGACGACCCTCCCCTCCCGCAGGACTGCGATCCGGTCACAGGTACCGAGCAGCTCGGGCAGCTCGGAGGACGCGAGGAGCACGGACACGCCCTCGGCGGTGAGGGTGGCGAGGAGCCGGTAGATCTCGGACTTCGCGCCGACGTCGACGCCCCGGGTGGGCTCGTCGAGGAGGAGCACGCGCGGCTCACGCAGGAGGTTGCGTCCGAAGACCACCTTCTGCTGGTTGCCGCCGGAGAGCGTGCCCACGAGGGTCTCCGGCGACTGCGTCTTGATCCGCAGGTCGGTCACGGTCTCGCTCACCTTGGACCGCTCGGCCCGCTTGGAGCGCCACCCGAACCTGGCGAGCTCGTGGAAGACGCTGAGGAGGATGTTCGCCGCGACCGAGCTCTTCATCACCAGGCCGGCGGCACGGCGGTCCTCGGGGACGTAGCCGATGCCGTGCCGGATCGCCGAGCGCGGGGAGTGGATCACGACCGGCTCGCCGTCGAGCTGGATGGTGCCGCGCAGGCGGCCGCCACCGAGGCCGTACACGGCCTCGAGGAGCTCGCTTCGGCCGGCACCGAGCAGCCCGGCGAGCCCGACGATCTCCCCGCGGCGCACCTCGAGGTCGATGCCGCTCGGCTCGGACCGGGAGGCGCCCGGACCGGCGTCGAGGCGCAGGTCGCGCAGACGGAGGCGGACGTCGTCCCCGGGCGGGGGCCGGTCGGGGAAGACCTGGTCGAGCGGCTTGCCGATCATCATCCGGATGACCTCGCCGGGGAGGGTGGAGGCGACGTCGAACGTGCCGACGTTCTCGCCGTCGCGCATGACGGCGCCGCGGTCGGCCACCTGGGCGATCTCGTCCATGCGGTGGGAGATGAAGACGACGGCGACGCCGCGGCGTCGCAGCCCGGGCACGATGTCGAAGAGCTTGGTCACCTCGGTCTCCGAGAGCGCCGAGGTGGGCTCGTCCATGACGAGGATGCGCGCGTCCAGCCGCAGCGCCTTGGCGATGGCGACCATCTGCTGCTCACCGACCCGCATGGACTGCACCTGCCGGGACGGGGAGATGGTGATGCCGATGTCGTCGAGCAGCGCCTTGGTCTCGCGTTCCATGGCGCGGCGGTCCAGCAGGCCGAACCTGCGTTGCTCGTCACCGAGGAACACGTTGTCGGTGACGCTGGCGCCGGGGACGAGGTCGAGCTCCTGGTGGATCATCGCGACGCCGGCGGCCTGCGCGTCCGACGGTGAGGAGAACCGCCGTTCCTCACCGCCGATGCGGATCGTGCCGGCGTCCGGCTCGATGACGCCGGCGAGGACGTTCATCAGCGTCGACTTGCCGGCGCCGTTCTCCCCGAGGAGTGCGAGCACCTCACCCCGGCGCACCTCCAGGTCCACGCCCCTGAGCGCACGGACCCCGCCGAACCGCTTGACGATCCCGCTCATCTCGAGGACGGGACCCGCCGACCCTGCCGCGTCGGACGACCGCACGCTGCCTCCCCCATTGAAGACTGTGGTGCTAGTAATCGATTACAGACTTTACCCAAGCCCGCCCACGCTGACAAGGATCAGCACGCACCGACCGTCGACAGCTCCCCGCCCCGTCCGACGGGCGGGAGCAACCCGCAGGCTTCTCCTGCCTAGCCCGCGAGCGACGTGGCGCCGCACAGGTGGACCTGCACACCGAGACGGTCGAACATCGCAGCCTTGACCTCCAGCGCCTTGTCGGCGGTGGCGGCGTCGGGCGCGTAGACGACCTGGATGTGGTTCGCCTTGTGGCGCGCCATGAACTGGTCCCGGCTCACGCCGTGGAGCACGGCGTGCATGACCGGCCACTCCGGGTTGGTGGCCCGCTTGCGCCGGTCGCTCTCCTCCGGTGAGAGCGCGACCGACGAGCCGCGGCCGATGTCGACGTGCAGCCGCCCACCCGCGATGTAGACGCGCGACCACACGATCTCCCCCGGGCGGGAGACGCCGTTGAGCGTGGCGCCGCCCGCCGGGAAGAACACCGGCCCCTGCCGCCACCCCTCGGCGGCGGCGTACCCGCCGTCGAGGTGGGACGCCGGGACAGATCCGGAGATCTCGAACGTCCAGACGTACTCTCCGTCGTACTCCTCGCCCCACCGCACGTCGTGGAGCGTCGTCGCCGGGTCCAGCCCCATCGCACGCCACACCCGGTGGGTGAGGAGCGCGTCGACGGCGACCCCTTCGTCCACCTCGTTGAAGTGCGGCAGCGCCCGGCCCTCCCAGAGCACCCGTGCGCCGTCGCGGCTCGTCACCGGCGGGCGATCGTCGTTGTTGAGCAGACCCTCGACCAGGTCGGAGGCCGGGGAGAGGTTCTTCAGACCCTGCTGGTACTGGATCCCGACGGCGTCGAGCCCGAAGTCGTCGCTCAGCCGGAGCACGGCGACGTACATCTTGTACTGCCACCGCAGCTGGGCCTCGGTGAGCTCGGTGGCCTCGTCGGTACCGATCCGGAAGGTCATCCCCGCGTCGCGGAGCCACTGCCCGACGCCGTCGGCCTCCTCGTCGGCCACCTGCCGCATCTGGGCCCAGAGCTCGCTCTGGGAGAGGCGCTCCTTGTAGATCCCGATCGGGTTGAGCAGCTCGTCGTCGATGATGGCGTTGTACATGCCCATGCAACCCTCGTCGAAGACGCCGATGATCGCCTTCTCGGCGAGCAGCTGCTCGGCCAGGGTGACCCCGAGCCCCGCCTCGGGGGTGTCGGTGAGCGCGGGCAGGTCGCGGACGTGGGAGGCGTCCTGCGGCACGGTGCCGCGCTCGAGCCAGCCGGCCACGCCCTGGCGGAACCACTCGTCACTGCCGTCGACCGTCCAGATCGTCGAGTACTCCTTGCCCATCTTCGTCAGGCCGCCGTTGAGGCCGAGCAGGCCGACGAGCCCGGGCCAGTCCGGGAGGAAGTTGGCGACCGTGAGGATCGGGCCCTCGTGGGTGCGCAGCCCGGGCAGGACGTGGTGGGAGTACTGCCAGGTGCCGACGGCGACGACGAGCGGCACGTCGCGCGGGACGGTCGCGAAGACCTCCAGGCCCATCCGCTGGCTGGAGATGAAGCCGTGGCCGGCCCCGGGGGCCACGTCGAGGGCACGCACCACCCGGTACCCCCGGGCGGTGATCACGTCGGTGATCATGCGCTCGAGCGCCTCCTGGACGGGCCAGCTCGCGGTGTTCGCAGACTCGCGGCCGTCGCCCGAGGAGACGAGGTAGACCGTGTCCGGCTCGGCCGCCGGCGGACGGGTGATCGTGGGCAGCTCGTAGGTGGTGGTCATGGTCCCTCCTGCGGAACGATGGCCGGCCGACACTCGTGGCCGGCCAGGGCATGGGTGGTCGGTTCCGGACGCCGCGGGAGGGCTCGAGGCGCGGCTCGCAGGCGCCCGACCGCGCGGCCGACGGCCCCGTGGGCATCGACGAGCACCGCTGTGCCGATCGACGTCCCTACATCCACCTCGATGCTGACCCGCATGGGGCTGAGGCTGTCAGAAATCGATTACACCTGTCAACGGCCGACGGACGTGCCGGTACCACCCGGCCGTCACGGGCGGCACGGCGTCGCCTCTACGGTGCGCCGAGCAGCACCTTCGTCTCCGGCGCGGCGGCGCTTCCGTGGATGCGGTCGACGAGCAACCGGGCGGCGGTCACGCCCATCTCGCGCGGCTGCAGCGAGAGGTGGAAGACCTCGTCGACGTCGGACGTGGCGAAGGGCAGGTCACCGATGATGCCGACGTCGACGTGCGGGCCGGACCACCCGGCGAGGACCTGGAGCACGCCGACACCGACGAGGTTGTTCGTCGCGAGGACGGCCTCGGGCGGCGTCGGTGCGGCGAGGAGATCGGCCATGGCCGAGCGCCCGCCGTCGACGCGGAAGTTCGCGTACACCAGACGACTCGACGAGAGCCCGGCTTCCTCGAGCGCGTCACGCCACCCCGTGGCGCGCTCGACGGCGGTCGGGGTGGTCCGCGGCCCGGTGATGCACGCGATGTCGCGGTGCCCGCGGGCGATGAGACCCTCAGCCGCCCTGCGGCCGAGGGAGTAGTTGTCGAACACGACCTGGTCGACGTCGTCGCGCACCGCCCGGTCGATGACGACGACGGCACGGTCACGGCGGATCAGCCGGGAGAGGTCCGGGGCCGCGTCCCCCGCCGGCGCGAGGATGACCCCTGCCATGTTCTCGTGCTCGGCGACGGCGAGGTAGAGGCGCTCCTTGGCGACGTCGTCGTCGGCGTTGCAGAGCACCACGGAGAGGCCGGCGGCGCGTGCCACGTCCTCGACTCCGCGGGCGACGGACGTGAAGAACGGGTTCTCGACGTCCGGGATGATCAGCGCGATGACGTCACTGAGCTGGCGGCGCAACGAGCGTGCCGTGCGGTTCGGGGCGTAGTCGAGCTCGGCGACCGCCACGCGGACCCTGTTCTCGAGGTCCGACCGGACCTTGACCCCGTTGAGCACGCGGGAGACCGTCGCCGTGGAGACGCCCGCGTGCGCGGCGACGTCAGCTATCCGGACCATGGGGCTCCTCGCTCAGGTGCCAGCCAGGGTAACCGGCGGCCACACGGAGGGCGTAGCCGCCCGCACGCCTCAGCGCGCCGCCACCTGCCGCAGGAAGCTCTCGACGATCCCGCCCGCGGCGATCGAGCCGTGGCCACCGCCCTGGACGAGGGCGGCGACGGCGAGGTCGCCCTGCGTGGCGATCATCCACGAGTCCACCCGGTAGGAGTCCCCCGCCCCCACCTCGGCCGAGCCGGTCTTCGCGTGGACCGGCTCCCCGGGCACGTCGGCGAGCAGGATCCCGGTGCCCTCCTCGACCACCGCGCGCATGTAGCGCGACAGCACCTCGGCCTCCTCCGCGGTGAGCGGCACGGCCGGGGGCGTGGCGGCAGCGCCGTCGGCGACCTCCTCCGGCCCGAGGACCAGGCGGGGCGTCACCGCCGCGCCGGCCCGCACCGAGGCCGCGACCGTGGCCATGGCGAGCGGGGAGGCGAGCACCTCCCCCTGCCCGATGAACGCGGCGGCGAGCTCGGTCTCGGTCGTCTCGGTCGGCACGGAGCCGGTGAACGCGCCCCAGCCGGTCTCCAGCTGCTGCCCGAGGCCGAGGGCCGCGGCGGCGTCGGCGAGGTCCTGCGCGCTCACGCCGTCCCGCGCGTTGATGAGCGCGGTGTTGCACGACTGCGCGATCGCGTCGGTCATCGCGACGTCCCCGAGGTGGGTGGCCGGGTAGTCGGGGTAGTTGGTGATGCCGTAGCCCGCGACCGTGACGTCCGGGGTGCAGGAGACGACGTCGTCGGGCCCCACGCCGGCACGCAGCAGCGCGAGCGCCGTCACCACCTTGAACGAGGACCCCGGCGCGAGCGTCGCGAGGGCGGCGAGGTTCTGCCCCTCGGTGCCCGCGCTGTTCGCCACGGCGAGCACCTCGCCGGTCGAGGGGCGGATGGCGACGAGCCCGGCCGGGGCCTCGGTCCCGGCGAGCGCCTCCTCCGCGGAGGTCTGCACCGCGGTGTCGAGCGAGAGCTGGACGTCGGCGCCGTCGACCGGCTCCCGGGCGAACACCTCCGACTCGGCCCCGCCGGCGGCGGTGCGGACGACGGCGAGACCCGAGGTGCCGCGCAGCTGCGCGTCGAAGGTGCGCTGCAGCCCGGAGAGCCCGACGACGTCCCCCGCCTGGACGGCGCCCTCGGACTCCTCGACGATCTCGGCGGTCGCCTCCCCTGCCCGGCCGAGCAGCGGGCGGGCCCAGGCGGACGTGGGCGCGAGCGGCAGCTCGTCCGGCACCGCGACGGCACCGGGCACGCCCTCGAGCGCGGCGAGGTCGACGTCCTGCGAGCCCTCGCGCACGGTGATGATCTCGACGAACGCCCGCGGTCCGGCGGCGAGGACCCGCTCGGCGTAGCCGGCGGTGTCCTCGAGCCCGACGACCTCCGCGAGGGCGACGGCGCCGGCGCGGACGTCGTCGTCGCTCGCCCCCTCGGGGAAGCGGGTCTTGTCGATCCCGACCCGCCGGACCGGGCGGTCGGTGACGATCGGGGTGCCCGCGCCGTCGAGGATGTCCCCGCGCTCGGGCACCGTGCGGGCGAGGCTGAGCGTGGCGCCCCCGCCGAGTCCCTCGGCGAGCACGCGCTCGTCGTACTCGGGGGTCCACGCGCCCTCGTCGTCCTCGTGGAGGCGGGCGCGGGTCTCGTAGGTCCAGTCGCTCTCGCCGTCGGCGTCGAGGTCCCAGGCCCAGCCGAGGGTGACGTCGGCGGTGCGCGGGCCGTCCTCGCCGGTCGTCTGCGGCTCCCCGACGGCGACGACGTCGACCACGCGCGGGAGGTCGACGAGGTTGGTGAGCGGGACGGCGAGGTCGGTGCTCCCCCACGTGCCCGACTCCAGCGTCGTCGCCAGCCGCGCGGCTGCCGCGGCGACCCGCTCCGTGGGGTCCTCCTCCGCGCTGCACGCCCCGAGGGCGCCGGAGGCGACGAGAAGGAGGGCGGTCGGGGCTGCGGCGTGGCGGATGCTCCAGGTCACAGGCCGAAAGTCTGGCACGGAGGAGCCGCAGGTCGAGGTCATTTCGGGGTGCCCCGTCCTGCGCGTCGGCCGGGGGCCAAGGCGGACGCCCGAGAGGGCGGTCAGCGGACGTGGCGGTAGAACGCCCGCAGGTCCTCCACGAACAGCTCGGGCACCTCGAGGGCCGGGAAGTGCCCGCCGCGCTCGTGCTCGGCCCAGTACCGGAGGTCCGGGAAGCGGCGCTCGGCCCAGCGTCGGGAGGGCCGGGGAACCTCCGCCCCGAAGACCGAGGCCCCTGCGGGCACCCGGACCACCGGCTCGTCCTGCCCGCCGAGCCAGCCGGCCACCTGCCCGATGCTCTCCGCGTAGAGCCGGGCCGAGGAGGCTGCGGTGCGGGTGAACCAGTACAGGCTCACCTGGTCCAGGACCTGGTCGTCGGTGAGCCCGGGCGGGCCCGTCCAGGCGAGGAGCTTCTCCCCGAGCCAGGCGCACAGCCCGGCCGGTGAGTCGGTGAGCGCGTAGCCGACCGTCTGCGGCGCGGTCCGGTGCACCTCGGAGTACGCCGACGACTCCCGCCCCCGCTGTGCCAGCTCGGCGAGCGCCGCCCGCTCCTCGGGGCTGGGCGGACCGCCGTCGGGTCGGGGGCCGGCGAGCGGTGGCACGAGGTGGACCCCGGCGACGCGCGCCGGGTCGAGCACGCCGAGCGTCGCCGACACGCTCGTCCCCCAGTCGCTGCCCGCGGCGCCGTACCGGTCGTACCCGAGCAGCGCCATGAGCCGTGCCCAGGCGCGCGCGACGCGCTCGATCCCCCAGCCGCGCGTCGTCGGCCTGCCGCTGAACCCGTACCCGGGCAGCGAGGGGATGACGACGTCGAACGCGTCCTCGGCCCGGCCACCGTGCGCCGGCGGGTCGGTGAGCGGCCCGACGAGCGACAGCAGCTCGAGCACCGAGCCGGGCCAGCCGTGGGTGAGGACCAGCGGGAAGGCGCCGGGGTGCGGCGAACGTGCGTGCAGCAGATGAAGATCGAGCCCGTCGACGGTGACGAGGTACTGCGGGACCGCGTCGAGCCGCGCCTCGGTGGCCCGCCAGTCGTAGCCCTCGGCCCAGCGCCGGCACAGCCGCTGCACGACCTCGAGCGGGATCCCCTGCTCCCAGCCGGGCGCCGGCGCGGCCTCGGGCCAGCGGGTGCGCCGTAGTCGGTCGCGCAGGTCGGCGAGCTCTGCCTCGGGCACCGCGACCCGGAACGGGCGCAGGCCGGGCAGGTCACCGGTCACCGGCGCCTGCTCGACCATGCGGGCACCGTAGTCCCCACCGGCCGGCCCCGCCCGCGTCGGGACGCGCGCCCTCGAGAGAGCTGGGCGCGTCCGGGCCCCGGCCGCGGGGTGCCACCCCGCGACCGGGGCCCGAGCAGGTCGTCCGTGATCGAGAGTTCAACCAGAGCACCACTCCCCCCTCTTCCGCCGGCAGGTCCGGTCAGACGTCGAGCGCGACGGTCTCCCGCCCGTCCTCGACGGAGAAGGCGCCTCTGGTGAACGGCGTGGGGCGCAGCACCCGGTAGACGGCGCCGGACCCGAGCACCTGCGTCTCCACGACGTCGAAGCTGGAGGCCGTCGCCCCGTCCCGGAAGAGCCGCTTCCCCTCGCCCACGACCACCGGGAACTCGATGATCCGGTACACGTCGACCAGGCCCGCCTCGTGCAGCGCCTGGACGAGCCGCCACGACCCGTGGACCTGCAGCTCTCCCCCGGGCCGGTTCGTGAGCTCCCGGACCCGGCCTGCGACGTCGTCGGCGATGACGCTCACCGTGTTGGCCCAGGACGGGGCGGTGACCGTCGTCGAGACGAGGTGCTTGGGGCTGCCGTTGAGCACGGCGGCGACGGCGTCGTCCGGGTCGGTGACCTGCGGCCAGTACCCCGCCATGAGGTCGTAGGTGGTGCGGCCGAAGAGCAGCTCGGTGGTCCGGGCGAACCAGCTGTCCACGACCCGGCCGAAGTCCTCCTCCATGAACGGGACGACCCATCCGCCGCGGTCGAACCCGCCGCTCGGGTCCTCCTCCGGGGAGCCGGGCCCCTGCATGACGCCGTCGAGGCTGGCGAAGGTGTGGACGGTGAGCTTCATGGTGGGTCCTTTCGGGCACATCGGACACGTCGCCATTACCCGACCGCGCTCCCGGCGAGAACTCATCGCCCCTCCGGCCGGCGCCGTCCGGAATCTGCCACCAAGTCCGCGACACGCCCGCGACACGCCGCGCACTGCCGCCCCGGAGGCCTCCTCGACGGGACTTCGTGGCAGGTTCTGACGCCCACCACCCACGCATCGACCGGTTCCCGCCCGGCCGGCCGCGCTCGTCACTACGCTCGGCGGGATGATCGCTGAGCTGGACTACGACATGATGGGCACCCGCCTGCGACAGATCGGCGAGCACCGCATCGACTACGCCCTGTTCGGCTCCCTGCCCGTCTCGCTCGGGTACCTCATGCTCGACTACGACAGGGTCGGTCACCGGCTGCGCCAGGTGGGCGACCACCGCATCGAGTACGACGTCCTGGGCACCCGGCCCTCCCACGTCGGCGAGCACGAGATCGAGTACGACCTCGTCGGCATGCGGCTGCGCCGTATCGGGGACGTGCCGGTCGAGTACGACATGGCTGGGATGCGGGTCCACCGCATCGGCCCCTTCACGGTCGAGTACGACCGCATGGGCTCCCGCCCGGCCTGCCTCGTGCCCGACGGTGACGAGCAGCTCGACGAGTGGATGTGCATCGTCGCGTTCCTCGTCCTCGAGGCCTTCGCGCCGGAGTCCTGAGAGCCGCCGACGCCGGTCCCGGCAGGCCGGGTGGCGCGCCGAACCTGCCCACAAGTCCTCGCGTCCGGGCGCGGGAAGCGCCGTCCAGCGGCGTGTCGCGCGCGTGTCGCGGACGTGGTGGCAGGTTCCGGTCGCCGTGAGCGGCCCGGACCGGCCGGGCGGCCCGCGGCCTCACTCCCTCGCTCGTCGTCCGACGACCTCGAGGTAGTGCGGGTTGTGCATGACGCCGAGGACGTTCCCGAACGGGTCGACGAACGACGCCGTGGTGAACCCCTGGGCGCGCGGGGTGACCGGCTCGTACTCGGTCGCCCCCATCGCGAGCAGGCGCTGCGCCGTCCCGGGCAGGTCGTCGACGTGCCAGAACACCACGGCTCCACCAGGCGGGTTGGACGCCCCGGCGGGCGCGTACCGGCGGTCGATGAACCCGAGCTCGTCCTCGTCGTCGCCGACCCGGAACTCCACGTACGCGGGCTCGGCCGGCGGGGGTGGGTAGGCGTAGTACGGCTGTACGCCGAACAGCTCGGCGTACCAGGCGACGGCCTCGGCCAGGTCGTCGGCGTAGAAGCTGGTCGTGGCGAACCCTCGAAACATCGGTGCTCCCCCTTCTCGGGCGGCCGGAGGGTCCGGCCACGATGAGACCATCACAGGACGCGGTCAGGGACTGGCCGCAACCTCTCGTACGGGCCGGTACCAGGACACGACCACGCCGGAGGACAGGGCGCGGGACCTGGTGAGGCGGAGGTCGGACGGCGCGAAGCCGTCGGAGAACAGCCGCTTCCCCGTGCCCAGGACGACGGGGTAGCGCGCGAGCCGGTACTCGTCGACCAGCCCGTGCGCGGCCAGCGTCCGCACCAGGCGCGTGCTGCCCCAGACCCGGACCTCGCCGTCCACCTCCTCCCGCACCCGGCGGACCGCGCCCGGCACGTCCTGCCCGAGGAGGTGGGACCCGGCCCAGCCGAGCCGCGTCAGCGTCCGCGAGGCGACGTACTTCGGCACCCTGTTGTAGCGCCGCGTCAGCTCGCCCTGGAAGCCTGGGGCGTTCTCGTCCCACACCCCCCACGAGCCGGCGAAGATCTCGTACGTCCGCCGCCCCAGCAGGAGCGCCCCGGTCCTGCCCTCCCACTCCCGGACGAGACCCCCCATCTCCGTGCCGCCGTGCTCGGTGTCGTACCTCGCCTGCCATCCTCCGTGCGGGAACCCGCCGTCGGTGTCCTCCTCCGGCCCGCCTCCTGCCTGGACGACGCCGTCGAGCGTCACGAACGCCTGCACCACGATCAAACCCATCCGGTTCTCCCTTCCTCCCCCTGCCGACCCTGCCAGGACGACGAACTCATCGGAATACGCCGGAGGCGACCGTGTTGTCCCCGGAATGAAGAACATCGGCTTCCTGTCCTTCGGCCACTGGGCTCCCTCGCCGCAGTCGCAGGTGCGCTCCGCACGCGACGCGCTCGTGCAGTCGATCGAGCTCGCGGTCGCGGCCGAGGAGCTCGGGGCCGACGGCGCCTACTTCCGCGTCCACCACTTCGCCCGCCAGCTCGCCTCGCCGTTCCCGCTGCTCGCCGCGATCGGCGCCCGCACGAGCCGCATCGAGATCGGCACCGGCGTCATCGACATGCGCTACGAGAACCCGCTGTACTTCGCCGAGGACGCCGGCGCCGCCGACCTCATCTCCGGCGGGCGGCTCCAGCTCGGCGTCAGCCGCGGCTCACCGGAGCAGGTGGTCCGCGGCTACGAGTACTTCGGCAACGTCCCCGACGCCGGCACCTCCGACGCCGACATGGCCCGCTCCCGCACGCTGCGCCTCCTCGAGGTGCTCGACGGCGAGGGCTTCGCCGAGCCGAACCCGCGCCCGATGTTCCCCAACCCGCCCGGGCTGCTGCGCGTCGAGCCGCACTCCCCCGGGCTGCGTCGGCGGGTCTGGTGGGGCGCGGGGTCGCGGGCCACCGCGGAGTGGGCGGCCGAGCACGGGATGAACCTCATGAGCTCCACCCTGCTCACCGAGGACACCGGGATCCCCTTCCACCTGCTGCAGGCCGAGCAGATCCAGCGCTACCGCGACGCCTGGCGCGCTGCGGGCCACGACTGGGAGCCGCGCGTCTCGGTGAGCCGCTCGATCTTCCCGCTCGTCACCGACCAGGACCGCGAGCTCTTCTGGCGCGACACGCACTCCACCGACCAGGTCGGCCGGCTCGAGGGCGGGCTCGCCCGCTTCGGCAGGTCCTACGCGGGCGAGCCGGACCGGCTGGTGGAGGAGCTCGCGGCCGACGAGGCGGTGGCCGCGGCGGACACCCTGCTGCTCACGGTGCCGAACATGCTCGGCGTGGACTACAACGCCCACGTCGTCGAGGCGGTCCTCACCCACCTCGCGCCGGCCCTGGGGTGGCGATGACCGACCTCGCCGCAGCGGCATGGGCAGGTGAGGAGTCGCTGCTGAGCCCGGCCGTGCGCGCGGACCGCTCGCGCCTGGAGCCGCTGCTCTCCGCGGACTTCACCGAGATCGGGCAGTCGGGCAGGTGGTGGGGCCGGGAGGAGATCCTCGCCGAGCTCACCGGCGAGTCGCTGCCGCCCGGGCCCGCGACGCTCACCGAGCGAGCGGCACGCGAGGTCGGGCCCGGCACGCTCCTCCTCACCTACCGGCTCGACCTCGGCACCGGCGCGAGCCGCCGATCCTCGCTGTGGTGCGAGGAGGACGGCGCCGTGCGGTGCGTCTTCCACCAGGGCACGCCGCTCCCGGGCTGAGCGGCGGCGCCGCCGAGCCCCCGCCGCCCGGCAGGGGGTCGGTCAGCGCGCCTTGCGGCGATCGAGGACGACGGCCGCGGCGTAGCCGAGGAGCAGGACCGCGGCGAGCCACGCGAGGGCGACCCAGATGTCCGTCCCCACGGGCGTCCCGGCGAACAGGGAGCGCAGCGTGTCGACGACCGGCGTCACCGGCTGGTGCTCGGCGAACCACGCGACCGGTCCTGGCATGCCGTCGGTCGGGACGAAGGCCGAGCTGAGGAACGGCAGGAAGATCAGCGGGTAGCCGAACGCACCCGCGCCGTCGACCGTCCTGGCACTGAGCCCGGCGACCACCGCGAGCCAGGTGAGGGCGAGGGTGAAGAGCGTGAGGATCCCGACGACGGCGAGCCAGGCACCCACGGACGCCCCGGTGCGGAAGCCGATGAGGAACGCGACGCCGACGACGAGCGCCACCGAGACGGCGTTCGCAACCAGCGACGTGAGGACGTGGGCCCACAGCACAGCGGGCCGGGCGACCGGCATCGACCGGAAGCGGTCGACGATCCCGCCCGCGAGGTCGAGGAACAGCCGGTAGGACGTGTAGGCGACGCCCGAGGCGATGGTGATGAGCAGGATGCCCGGCAGGAGGTAGTCGACGTACCGGCCGCCGGTGTCGATGGCGCTGCCGAGGACGTAGACGAAGAGCAGCATGATCGCGACAGGCGTGATCGCCGTCGTGATGATCGTGTCCGGGCTGCGCAGGACGTGGCGCAGCGAGCGCCCGGTGAGGGCGCGGGTGTCCGCGAGGGCGTGGGTGGCCATCACCGGTCCCTCCTCACCGACACACCGCTGGCGTCCTCGGCGGGCTCCCCGACCAGGACGAGGAAGACCTCCTCGAGGGTGGGCTGCTTCTCCACGTACTCCACGGTCGCCGGCGGCAGGAGCGCCTTGAGCTCGGCGAGCGTGCCGTGCTGGACGATCGTGCCCCCGTGGAGGATCGCGATCCGGTCGGCGAGCTGCTCGGCCTCCTCGAGGTACTGCGTGGTGAGGAGGACGGTGGTGCCGGCGTCGGCCAGCCGCTTGACGGTCCGCCACACCTCGGCGCGCCCCTGCGGGTCCAGGCCCGTGGTCGGCTCGTCGAGGAAGACGACGGGCGGGTCGCCGACGAGGCTCATCGCGATGTCGAGGCGGCGGCGCATGCCGCCGGAGTACTCCCCCGCCCGGCGCCCGCCGGCGTCGGTGAGGGACATGCGGTCGAGCAGCTCGTCGGCGACGGCTCCGGGGTTCGGCAGGTGGCGCAGCCGCGCGACGAGCACGAGGTTCTCCCGCCCGGTGAGCACGTCGTCGACGGCGGCGAACTGGCCGGTGAGGCTGATCGACTCGCGGACAGCGGCGGGCTCGGCGAGGACGTCGTGCCCGTGGACGACGGCGCTGCCCGCGTCCGGTCGCGTGAGCGTGGAGAGGATCCGCACGAGCGTCGTCTTGCCGGCGCCGTTGGAGCCGAGGAGGGCGAGGATGCTGCCCGCCGCGACCTCGAGGTCGACGCCGCGCAGGACGTCGAGCCCCTTGAAGGACTTCCTGATCCCGCGCACCCGGACGGCGGGCTCGCGGGTGGTCGCGGTCATGCGTCCGTCCCCTTCTCCTGGGCGGTGGCGCCCTCGATCGCCCTCGTGAGGCGGGCGCGCTCCTTGTCGAGCCACTGCTTGCCGACGTAGGCCTGGGCGAACGTCTCGGCGAAGTCGACCGGGTCCTCCCCGACGATGTCGCGGACCGGCGTGCCGTCGACGGCGGCGCGCTCCCAGAGGTCGGCGAGGTCGGTGACCATCGTCGTGAGCGCGTCAGCGGCGGTGACGGCCCCGTAGTACATGAGGTACCGGTGCATCGCCCGGGCCGCGGTGCGCTGCGGCTCGGGCAGCCCGTCGATGCGGGCCTTGTCCTGCCGGTACTGCCTCTTCTCCTCCAGCGAGCCCGTGAGGGCCTCGTACCACTTTCCTGTCATCGTGCTCCCCCTTCGTGCGTGTCGTCGTCGAGCTGGGCGATGCGTTCGGCGAGGAACCTCCAGGTGGCCCAGAACTCCGCGAGCCGGGTGCGGCCGGCGGCGTTGAGCGAGTAGACCTTGCGGGGCGGGCCCTTCTCGGACGGGACCTTCTCCACCTCGACGAGGCCGCGCTGCTCGATGCGCACGAGCAGGGCGTAGACGGTGCCCTCGGCGATCTCGGCGAAGCCGCGGTCGCGCAGGCCCGTGGTGATCTCGTACCCGTAGGCGGACCGCTCGTCGAGCATCGCGAGGACGATCCCCTCGAGGGTCCCCTTGAGCATCTCCGTCAGCTGGCTGGCCACGCGACCACCTCTACCTAGTAACGCCGGGTACTGGTACACAGTAACGCTAGGTACCGGTACTTAGCAACACTTGGTAGATCCCGTTCTGGCGGTCGCGCAGCGCCGTCGTTACGCTGGCCCGATGCCGCCGGCCTTCACCCCACCGCCCACCTTCACCACGCGCCCCACCCTCCAGGGCACCTTCGGGATGGCGGCCTCGACGCACTGGATCGCGACGGCGACGGCCCAGTCCGTCCTCGAGCGCGGCGGCAACGCCTTCGACGCCGCCGCGGCGGCCGGTTTCGTCCTCCACGTCGTCGAGCCGCACCTCAACGGGCCGGGCGGGGACATGCCGGCGATCTTCGTGACGGCCGACGCCCCGGGCGACCCGGTGGTCCTCATGGGGCAGGGTCCGGCGCCCGCCGGCGCCACCCGGGAGCACTACCGCGGCCTGGGCCTCGACCTCGTCCCCGGCGCCGGCGCCCTCGCCGCGGCCGTGCCGGGCGCCGTCGACGCCTGGCTGCTGCTCCTGCGCGACCACGGCACCTGGGACCTCGCCGACGTCCTCGCCCCCGCGATCGGGTACGCCCGCGACGGCCACCCCGTCCTGCCCGCGACGTGCCGCACCATCGCCGCCGTCGCCGACCTCTTCCGCGAGCACTGGCCCACCTCGGCCGCGCTGTGGCTCCCTGGCGGGCGCGTCCCGCGGCCCGGTGAGCTCGTCCGCAACGAGGCGTACGCCCGCACCCTCGAACGCCTCGTCGGGGCGGGCGGTGCCGGTGACCGGGAGAGCCGGATCGAGGCGGCGCGGGCCGCGTGGCGCGAGGGGTTCGTCGCCGAGGAGGCCTCCCGGTTCGCCGCCGTCCCCCACCGCCACTCCGACGGCGGCACCTACGCCGGGGTCATCACGCCCGCGGACTTCGCCGCCTTCACCGCGGGCTACGAGCCCGCGGTCACCGCCGAGTTCCGTGGCCACACGGTCGCCAAGACCGGCCCGTGGGGGCAGGGGCCGGCGCTCCTGCAGATGCTCACCCTGCTCGACGGCCTCGACGACGAGCGCCTCGACCCGTCCACCGCGCTCGGCGCACACACCGTCCTCGAGGTCCTCAAGCTCGCCCTCGCCGACCGCGACGCCTACTACGGCGACGACGACGACGCACGGGCCGCCCTCGACGTCCTCCTCTCCCCCGGCTACGCCGCCGAGCGTCGCGCGCTCATCGGGGAGACCGCCTCCGCCGAGCTGCGGCCGGGCGTCGTCCCGGGCCGCGAGCCGTTCCGCCCGCCACTGCGCGAGACAGACGACGCGCAGGTCGCCGGCGTCGGCGAGCCGACCGTCGGCACGGGCGGCGAGCAGCGCGGGGACACCTGCCACGTCGACGTCGTCGACCGGTGGGGCAACATGGTCTCCGCGACGCCCTCGGGCGGGTGGCTGCAGTCCTCCCCGACCGTCCCCGGGCTCGGCTTCTGCCTGGGCACGCGGCTGCAGATGACGTGGCTTGAGGACGGCGCCCCGTCCTCGCTCCAGCCCGGGCGCCGTCCGCGCACCACGCTCACGCCCACGCTCGTGCTGCGCGACGGTCACGCCGTCACCGCACTCGGCTCCCCCGGCGGCGACCAGCAGGACCAGTGGCAGCTGCTCTACCTGCTCCGCACGATCGTCGGCGGGTACGGCCCGCAGGAGGCCATCGACGCCCCGGCGTTCCACACCCGCTCGATGCCCGACTCGTTCTGGCCGCGCACGTGGGACCCGGCGCGCGCCGTCGTCGAGGACCGGCTGGGCGAGGACGTCATCGCCGAGCTCGAGCGGCGGGGCCACCGCGTGACGCGCGCCGGCGACTGGTCCCTGGGGCGGCTGTCCGCCGTCACCCGGGACCCGGCCACCGGGCTGCTCGGCGCGGCTGCCAACCCGCGCGGCATGCAGGGCTACGCCGCCGGCCGCTGACGGTCTGCCCGACGGCCCGGCGCCCTCAGCACCGCAGGCCCCGCACCTGTGTGGTGCGGGGCCTGCGGCGGTGAGCGGTCAGGTCAGAGCTGCGCGGGGCCGGCGGCCACGGCGGCCTGCTCCGCCTTGGTGAGACGCTCGGACCGGAGCTGCTCGAGGACGTCGCGCTCGGCGTCGGCCTCGGGCGCGGCGGCCTGCATCCGCATCATGCGCTGCGCGGCCTGCTCGGCGA
Source organism: Georgenia sp. 311 (assembly GCF_006151955.1). Classification (NCBI taxonomy): domain Bacteria; kingdom Bacillati; phylum Actinomycetota; class Actinomycetes; order Allobogoriellales; family Allobogoriellaceae; genus Georgenia; species Georgenia sp. 311. Next base: position 73,848 of record NZ_VDFS01000017.1, read on the forward strand.
ACTGGCCCTGCAGCTCGCCGCGGACGCGGTTGTTGCTCGCCTCGACGGACTCGTTGCCGGTGCCCGCGAGGTTGCGACGGATGATGTTGTCCGAGACCTGCACGTGGCCGGTCGTGCCGGACACGGTGACGTTCCCGCCCCAGACGCTGCTGCCGCCCTCGCACTCGCCGAGCGCGCCGCCGGAGCCGAGCTGGACGCCCACGTTGTTGCTGGCGAAGGTCGCGTGGCCGTCGACCTCGCTGCCGCAGACGAGCGCACCGAACTCCGAGCCGGTGACGGTGAGCGCGCCGGCGACGACGGAGTCGAGGATGTCGGTGTACTGGGTGTCGGTCGTCTCCACCGCGCGGTTCGCGTAGGAGCTCTCGAGCAGGAGGGATCCGCCGGTGGCCGCGACGCGCCCGTTGAACTCCGCCCCGTAGGTCCACAGGAAGCTCTCGGCGTTGTCACGTGCGTTGCCGTTGTAGGCGTTGAGGGTCGTGTCGTCGAGGTAGATCCCGAAGCCGCCGTTGTTCGCGACGTTCCCGGTGACCGAGGAGTTCACGAGGTCGAGGTAGGCCCCGGCCTGGACGTTGACGTTGCCGTTGACCGTGAGGCCGTCGGCGACGAGGTCCGCGTCCGCGGCGACGCGCACGTTGCCGTTGACGATCGTGTTCTCCAGGGAGCAGGCCTTGCCCGCCCTCACGACGAGGTCGCCGGGGATCGTGACGTCGGCAGCGTGCCCGTTGCAGTTGGTGGTGAGGGCCGCCTGGGCCGGCACCGCAGCCCCGAACCCGGCGAGCGCGATGCCGCCGATGAGGACGCTGGCAAGTCTCTTACGCATGGTTTCTCCTTGTGCTGAGGTAGATACCCGGCGACGCGACGCCGCGCGCGCGGGCGGTGGACGGAGGGTGGCGCCGTGGGCCCGGCTGGCCCGCGCGCTGTCGTCAGCGTGCTGGCGGTGAGGCGTGCCGCCCTGGGCGCGGCAGCAGCCGGTGAGACGCTCCAGCAGCGCGAGCCCCCACCCTCGGGCGCGGCACTGCCGGTGTCCCCACCGCTGCACCCCACCGCGAACACGCAATCCGTGACCTCATGTGTCACTCCCTGCCCTTTGACGACATCAATGTCGGGGCAACCCCCGGGAGAGAGTCAAGCGGCTAAGGCGGCAAACGGCAACCCCCTTTGGGTAAATCGACACGCAGAAGGATCCCAACACGCGCCCAAGTCCGCAGGTCGGTCGCCGTCCGTCCCACCGATGCGCGCGGTGCCGTCCACCATGCGGGCGACCCGTCGGCGCGCAGGACGAGCGACCGGGCAGCTCCGGACGAGCCGCGCCATCCCGCCGGTTCTGCGAAAACTACTTCCGTGTGACCGGTACTGACTTCTCGTCTTTTGCTTGACGCTCGTCGGAAGGGGGCCTACTGTCGGCCCGATTGGTGTTATTTGCCTCACGCCTCGGTAGTCGCAACGACGCGCTCGCCCACCAGCAACGCGTCGTCGTCGGGGGGACCTTCTGCCGGCGAGGTGCGCAGACCGTGGTGTCGTGTCACGACGACAGGAGCCTCCATGACCGACACACCCACCACGCCGCAGGCCGACTCAGGCTTCTCGCGGCGCAGCATGCTCGCCGGTGCGGCAGCTGCCCTCTTCGTCCCGGCGACCGCCGCGGCGCTGGGCGGCACGTCCGCCGCCGCCGCAGCGACCGCACCCCTGTCGCGCTCGCTCGCGACCCCGGAGGGGACGACGCACCGGATCACCATGTACGTCGAGGACCTCGGCGGCGGACAGTTCGGCTACGGGCTCGCGCCCGGCCAGGCGACGATCCCCGGACCCGTCCTCGAGATGTACGAGGGCGACACGATGGAGATCACCCTCGTCAACACGACCCAGAGCACCGTCTCCATCCACCCGCACGGCGTCCTGTACACCACCGACTCCGACGGCGCCCCGATGAACGACTCGTTCAACCAGCCCGGCGAGACCCGCACCTACACCTGGCGCACCACCGGGGAGAAGTCGCTCGGCCGCTGGGCCCGTCCCGGGACCGCCGGCTACTGGCACTACCACGACCACGCGATGGGCACGGTGCACGGCTCCGGCGGCATCGCCGCGGGCCTCTACGGCGGGCTCGTCGTCCGCCGTCGCGGCGACATCCTGCCCGACCGCCAGTTCACGATGGTGTTCAACGGGATGCTCATCAACAACAAGCTCGCGCCGAACACGCCGATGTTCGAAGCCAACCACGGGGAGACCGTGGAGTTCATCTGCATCGGCCACGGCGACATGTTCCACACCTTCCACCTGCACGCCCACCGTTGGGCCAACACCCGCACCGGGTACCTCGAGGGTCCCCGTGACTCCAGCCAGATCATCGACAACCGGGACCTCAACGGTGGGGACTCCTTCGGCTTCCAGGTGATCGCAGGCGAGGACGTCGGCCCGGGGGCGTGGATGTACCACTGCCACGTCCAGTTCCACTCCGACGCCGGGATGGCGGGCATCTTCCTCGTGCGCAACGCGGACGGCTCCATGCCCGACGGCGCGCAGGAGGCCATCGACCGGTTCCACGGCCACGAAGGAGGTCACTGAGCAGTCGCACCACCCGGCCGCCACAGGCCGCCGGACCAGCACGTTGTACTCCAAAGGGGGAGAGTTGAGCACAACACCACGAGTCCAACCCGGCACAGGCGGTTCCTACCGCCTCAGACGCGCCGGGGTCCTCACGGCCAGCGCCGCGCTCATGCTGACCATGTCCGCCGGTCCCGCGCTCGCCGCGCCGGGCGCGGACCGTGCCGAGCGGACGGGCGGGACGGCCAAGGCGGTCGCGACCGCCGCGCAGGCGGCCACGGACGTCGCCGTCCTCGTCTACCACGGCGACCCGGAGGTCCAGGAGGACCCGGTCGTCGAGGCCGCGACGACGATCACCGAGCTCGGTGAGGAGCACGGCTTCGAGGTCACCGTCACCGACGACGCGACCGCCTTCACCGACGAGAACCTCGACGGCTACCGCGGCGTCGTCTTCCTGTCCGCCGAGGGCAACGACCTCGACGTCGACCAGGAGGCCGCCCTCCAGGACTTCATCAACGACGGCGGAGGCTTCCTCGGAGTCCGCGACGCCGTCACCGCCCAGGCCGAGTCGCAGTGGTTCACCGGCCTGCTCGGCGCCCGCCCCGCGGGCATCCGGCCCACGCCGCAGGCGGTCACGAGCATCTCCGCGAGCGCCGAGAACCCGCCGAACGAGACCGCGGCCAACCTCATCGACGACGACGAGGGCACCAAGTGGCTCGGCTTCGTCCCGACGGCGACGATCACCCTCGAGCTGGCCGAGCCGGCCGTCATCACGAGCTACGTCATGACCTCGGCGAACGACTCCGCGGGCCGTGACCCGGAGACCTGGACGATGCGCGGGTCGGTCGACGGCCAGACGTGGGTCGACCTCGACACCCGCAGCGACGACTTCCCCCAGCGCTTCCAGCGCAAGACCTACGAGATCGAGAACTCCGCGGAGTACAAGTTCTTCCAGCTCGACATCACGAAGAACTCCGGCGAGGGTCTCACCCAGCTCGCCGACTGGCTGCTCTTCACCGACGAGTCGGCCAACCCGCCGGACGTCGAGATCCCCGTGCAGGAGGCGACCGTCAACGTCGTCGACCGCCAGCACGTGGCGAACGCGGGTCTGCCGCTCAACTGGACGCGTTCGGACAAGTGGTACAACTGGCAGGAGAACCCGATCGGGCAGGTCCACACCGTGGCCCAGGTCCAGGAGTGGGACTACGACGCCGGGTCCAGTGCCAACGGCGCCTTCCACCCGATCTCGTGGTGCCGTGACTACGACGGCGGCCGGTCCTTCTACACCGGCATGGGCGGCACCGCGGAGAGCTACTCCGAGGACGGCTTCCGCAGCCACCTGCTCGGTGCGATCCAGTGGTCCACCGGCATCGTGCGCGCCGACTGCCAGGCGACGATCGGCTCGAACTACGAGATCGAGCGTCTGACGTCGACCAACACCCCCGGCACGCTCGACCAGATCGGTGAGTCGCACGGCCTGTCCGCCGCGCCGGACGGCACGATCTTCTACGTCGGCCGCGGCGCCTGCCCCACCGGCCCGATCCCCTCGTGGGACTCGGAGAACGTGGGCCTGGGCTGCGGCAGCATCCACCAGTGGGACCCGGAGACCCGTGAGGTCACCCTGCTCACCGTGCTCGACGTCTTCGGCAACCGCGGCAGCGGTGACGAGCTGACGAAGTCGGAGGAGGGCCTGTTCGGCATCGAGCCGGACCCGAACTTCGCCGAGAACAACTGGCTCTACGTCTACTGGATGCCCTACGACTCGATCGACACCGAGCAGCGCGTGGGCATGCGCACGATCTCCCGGTTCACCTACGACCCGGAGAACGTCACGATCGACCAGGAGTCCCGCGTCGACCTCCTCGAGTGGGAGACGCAGATCCACAGCTGCTGCCACGCCGGCGGCGGCATGGACTTCGACAGCGAGGGCAACCTCTACGTGTCCACCGGTGACTCGAACTCCTCCCAGGGGTCCGAGGGCTACTCGGGCAACAACTGGACCCAGGAGTACGCCGGGATCTCCTTCCAGGACGCGCGTCGCACGTCGGGCAACACCAACGACCTCAACGGCAAGATCATCCGGATCCACCCCGAGGACGACGGCACGTACACGATCCCCGAGGGCAACCTGTTCACCGGTGAGGAGGAGGGCGGCGGGAAGTCGCTCGCCGAGATCTACGTCATGGGTCTGCGCAACCCCTCGCGGCTGCAGGTCGACCCGGACACCGACTGGGTGACCACCGCGTGGGTCGGGCCCGACGCGGGCGGCCCGAGCCCCGAGCTCGGCCCGGCGAAGTACGAGACGGCCACGATCATCACCTCGGCCGGGAACCAGGGCTGGCCCTTCTGCATGGGCGACCGTCAGCCGTACCGTGACCGGAGCAACGAGGACGCCAGCGTCCTCACCGACTGGTACGACTGCGACGACCTGGAGAACACCTCGCCGCGCAACACCGGCCTGGTGGACATCCCCGACGCGCGGGACAACATGATCTGGTACTCCCCCGGTGGCGGTGGCCCGGTCTTCCCGCGTGACGAGAACGGCATCCCGAGCTACGACGCCGAGGAGGTCGTCTACACCCAGCCCTACCTGCGTGGTGGCGGCCAGGCGGTCATGTCCGGACCGACCTACCGCACCTCGCAGGTCGCCGAGGACAGCGACGTCGCGTGGCCGGAGTACTGGGAGGGCAAGTGGCTCATCGGTGACCAGTCCAACTCCAACAACCGCGTCGCGGTGACCCCGGACCCGGACGGCATCGAGGAGCAGTCTCCCCCGGCCTTCGCCGAGGACCTGCGCCACATCATCCGCGCCGGCGGCGGCAGCAACCAGCTGCAGAGCTGGATGGACGCGGAGTTCGGGCCGGACGGCGCGCTGTACATGCTCGACTACGGCAGCGCGTTCTTCACCCTGGACCAGAACCAGAAGCTCATCCGCGTCGTCTACAACGGCGGCCCGGCCACCCCGGCGCCGACCGCGCTGGCGACGAGCGTCCAGAGCAGCCCGCTCACGGTGCAGTTCACCGGCTCCCGCTCCGGCGGCGTGTCGTGGCAGTGGGACTTCGGGGACGGGAACACGTCCACCGAGGCCGACCCCCGGCACACCTACGACCGGATCGCGGACTACACCGCCACGCTGACCGTCACCTACGCGGACGGCTCGGTGGAGACGGTGGAGACCCCGGTCGTCATCGAGTGCGCCGTCCCCGACGCGCGTGACACGGTGTGGATCGGTGACGTCGACACGGGCGTGGCGAACCAGGACCTGGGCGGTTGCACCATCGCCGACCTCGTCAACGACGAGGGCGAGTGGGACAACAAGGGTGCCTTCGTCCGGCACGTCAACGACCTGGTGCGTCAGCTCCGGGCCGACGGCGTGCTCACCGGCCGCGACGCCGGACGCCTGAGCACCGCCGCGACCCGCGCCGACCTCTCTGAGGGCGGCTACCGCTGGCTCTTCGACGGCACGGACGACTCCCTCGACGGGTGGCGTCAGGCGCCGGGCGGGCACTTCGAGCTGCTCCCGGGCGGCTCGATCCTCAGCCAGGGTGGGCTCGGGATGCTGTGGTACGAGGAGGAGGAGTTCTCCGACTTCTCGCTCAAGCTGCAGTACCGCGACGTGTCCGAGGGCGACACGTACGCCAACAGCGGCGTGTTCATCCGCTTCCCGGACCCGACGGCCGCCGAGCAGCCCGAGTGCGGACAGAACCAGTCCGAGGCCTGGGTCGCGATCATGTGCGGTCACGAGATCCAGCTGTACGACGGCCCGACCGGCGAGCCGCAGAAGACCGGATCGGTCTACAACTTCTCCCCCACCACCCTCGAGGAGGCCGGTGTCACGGAGAAGGGCACGTGGAACGACTACGAGATCCGCGTCGTCGGCCAGCAGTACACGATCCTGCGCAACGGCGTGGTGATCAACGAGTGGGAGAACGCCCCCGGCCAGCAGTCCTCGCGCGCCGGCGACCCGCCCACCGACCTGCGCCAGTTCGCGAGCGGCTTCATCGGCCTGCAGAACCACGGCAACAACGACCTCATGGAGTTCCGCAACGTCCGCGTGAAGGACCTCTCCTAGGTCGTACCCGGACCGGTGCGGCGGGCGCCAGCCCGCCGCACC
>NZ_VDFS01000017.1:80827-172658 GCF_006151955.1 Georgenia sp. 311
CACCCCCCGACCCCGTACCCGCTCCGACGGCAGCCGGCTCCTCCGCCGGCTCCTCGTCGCGCTTCTCGGCGCGCTCGCGGGTCTCTCCCTCGTCCCGGCGGCCGCCTCGGCCCAGGACCAGGTCCTCACCTGGACGGCGGGCAACCCCGTCGACCGCTACCTCTCCGCGCCGTCCACGGCGGTCGCCGGTCCGGCGACGATCATCTTCGACAACAGCGTGGCCGCCGGGAACACCATCGGCATGCCGCACACGCTCACCTTCGACACCTCGACGCCGGGCTACAACCACGACGTCTCGCTCAACATCGTCGCCAACCCGTTCGACGCCCAGGGCGGGCGCCACGAGGCGCAGGTGACCCTGACGCCGGGCAAGTACCGCTACTTCTGCACGATCCCGGGCCACGGGATGATGGTCGGCGAGTTCACCGTGACCGGCGACGACCCGGGCGACCCGGACCCGGACACCACCGCGCCGGCCGTCACGGCCACCGTCACCGGTGACCAGGACGCCGACGACAACTACGTCGGCTCCGCCACCGTCACCCTCGCCGCCACCGACGACGGCTCCGGCGTCGACACCGTCGAGTACTCCCTCGACGGCGGGGACTGGACCGCCTACACCACCCCGCTCACCGTCTCCGCGCCGGGCGAGCACACCGTGGCCTACCGGGCCACCGACGTCGCGGGCAACACCGCCGACGGGTCCGTGGACTTCACCGTCGTCGCCGAGGACGTCCCCGACCCCGACACCACCGCCCCCGAGGTCAGCGCCACCGTCACCGGTGAGCAGGACGCCGACGAGGCCTACGTCGGCTCCGCGACCGTGACCCTCGCGGCCACCGACGCCGACTCCGGCGTCGACACCGTCGAGTACTCCCTGGACGGCGGGGACTGGACCGCGTACACCACGCCGGTCGTCGTCTCGGAGCCGGGTGAGCACACGCTCGCCTACCGGGCCACCGACGTCGCCGGCAACACCGCCGACGGGTCCGTGACCTTCACCGTCGTCGCCGAGGACACCCCCGACCCCGACACCACCGCCCCCGAGGTCAGCGCCACCGTCACCGGTGAGCAGGACGAGGACGACGCCTACGTGGGCTCCGCGACCGTCACGGTGAGCGCCACCGACGCCGACTCCGGCGTCGACACCGTCGAGTACTCCCTGGACGGCGGGGACTGGACCGCGTACACCGCGCCGGTCGTCGTCTCCACGCCCGGCGAGCACACCGTGGCCTACCGGGCCACCGACGTCGCCGGCAACACCGCCGACGGCACGGTGACCTTCACCGTCGTCGCCGAGGACACTCCCGACCCCGACACCACCGCCCCCGAGGTCACCGCGACCGTCACCGGCGAGCAGGACGAGGACGACAACTACGTCGGCTCGGCCACCGTGACCCTCGCGGCCACGGACGCCGACTCCGGCGTCGCCATGGTCGAGTACTCCCTCGACGGCGGGGAGTTCACGCACTACCACACGCCGGTCGTCGTCTCGGAGCCGGGTGAGCACACGCTCGCCTACCGGGCCACGGACGTCGCGGGCAACACCGCGGACGGCACGGTGAGCTTCACCGTCGTCGCCGAGGACACCCCCGACCCCGACACCACGGCCCCCGAGGTCAGCGCCACCGTCACCGGTGACCAGGACGAGGACGACGCCTACGTCGGCTCGGCCACCGTCACGGTGAGCGCCACCGACGCCGACTCCGGCGTCGACACCGTCGAGTACTCCCTCGACGGCGGGGACTGGACCGCCTACACCACGCCGGTCGTCGTCTCGGAGCCGGGTGAGCACACCGTGGCCTACCGGGCCACCGACGTCGCGGGCAACACCGCGGACGGCACGGTGAGCTTCACCGTCGTCGCCGAGGACGTCCCCGACCCCGACACCACCGCCCCCGAGGTCAGCGCCACGGTCACCGGTGAGCAGGACGAGGACGACGCCTACGTCGGCTCGGCCACCGTCACGGTGAGCGCCACCGACGCCGACTCCGGCGTCGACACCGTCGAGTACTCCCTCGACGGCGGGGACTGGACCGCGTACACCACGCCGGTCGTCGTCTCGGAGCCCGGTGAGCACACGCTCGCCTACCGGGCCAGCGACGTCGCCGGCAACACCGCCGACGGCACGGTGACCTTCACCGTCGTCGAGGACGTCAGCGAGCCGGGCGAGTGCTCCGACACCCGCGCGACCGTCGTCATCGGCGGGGTCGACACCGGGGTGGAGAACGTCGACACCGCCGACGGCTGCCTCAACGACCTCATCGACGAGGACGGTGACCACGCCACGCACGGCGCGTTCGTCCGCCACGTCGGTGACGTCCTGCGGCCGCTCGCGGCCGACGGCGTCATCACCCAGCGCGAGCTGGGCGCGGTCCTGCGCGCCGCCGTCCGCTCCGACGTCGGGCGGCAGTAGCCACCCGTCTCCCACGCCGACAGCTGGATCCTGCCCCGTGCAGGATCCAGCTGTCGGCATCTTGGGGGCTCGTCGCCTCCGACCCGGGCATCGGGTCGATACTCGCCGAAGGCGCGGACGTCGGCCTGCCGCTCGCGGCCGACCGCGCCTGGCTGCTGCCCCAGCCCTGACTAACGGCGCCGCCCACGTGCACAGGACCTGCACGGGCCAGACCTGGCCCGTGTCGGAGGGCAGGCGTACCGTCGAGACAGGTACGTTCCCGAGGAGACCCCCATGGCCCGCAGCACCTGGCACCGCTGGCTCCCGGCCGGCGCCGTCGTCGCGCTCATCGCCGGCACGGTGACGATCACGTCGCAGGCAGGCGCCGTCGACCTGCCCGACAAGTCGCCGCAGGACGTGCTCGCCATGCTCGCCGAGAACGACGTCACCGCCTTCTCCGGCACCTTCGAGACGAGCACCGACCTCGGGCTGCCGCTCCCCTCCGACCTCGACCTCGGCCCCGGCAGCGCGGACCTCGAGGACGCAGACCTCCCCACGGCCGCGCCAGAGGAGGACGGCGCGCAGGCCCAGGAGGCGCTGTCCGCGCTCGCGCTCCTGTCCGGGGACAACACCGGCCGCGTCTTCGTCGCCGGCCCGGGAACGATGCGACTGCAGCACCTCGACGGCCTCGACGAGCGCAACCTCGTCCTCACGCCGCAGGACGCGTGGTTCTACGACTCGCAGACGAACGAGGCGCTGCACGTCCTCCTGCCCGACACCTCGGGCCTGCCGGAGCCGCCCGCGCCGGACGGCCCGCTGCCCACCCCGCAGGACCTCGCCGAGATGGCAGTGGAGTCCCTCGAGCCGAGCACCGGCCTCACCGTGGGCCAGGACGAGAGCGTCGCCGGTCGCGACGCCTACACCCTCACCCTCACGCCCCGCGCGCAGGAGACGCTCGTCGGCTCGGTGACCATCGCCGTCGACGGCGAGAACGGCTTCCCCCTCGCGGTCACGGTGACGGCGCGCGGGCAGTCCGAGCCCGCGCTGCACGCCGCGTACACCGAGATCGACTTCTCCGCGCCGGACGCCGCGCTCTTCGACTTCACCCCGCCGGCCGGTGCGGCCGTCGAGGAGGAGGTCCTCGAGCTGCCCGACCTCGCCGCCCTCGAGGAGGAGCACGACGCCGCCACCGCGCCCGAGGGGCAGGTGCTCGGCGAGGGCTGGGCCTCCGTCCTCGAGACGCAGGTCGGCGGGCTGCCGGACGACCCGCTGCTCGACCAGCTCACCGATCCCGTCCCCGGTGGCCGGGTGCTGTCGACCTCCCTGCTCACCGTCCTGCTCACCGACGACGGCCGTGTCCTCGCCGGCGCCGTCACCCCCGAGCACCTGCTGGCCCTCGCGGGCCGGTGAGCGACCTCGCCGTCCGCACAGACGGCCTGACCAAGCGCTTCGGCAAGCAGCTCGCCGTCGCCGACCTCGACCTCGCGGTCCCGCGCGGCAGCGTCTTCGGCTTCCTCGGCCCCAACGGCTCGGGCAAGACGACGACCATCCGCATCGTGCTCGGGCTCGCGTCCGCCACCGCGGGCCGGGTCCAGGTGCTCGGGCAGGACATGCCCGGCTCGCTCAGCCGGGTGCTCCCCCGGGTCGGGGCGCTGGTCGAGGGCCCTGCCGCCTACCCGTTCCTCTCCGGCGAGGCGAACCTGCGGCGCCTCGACGCCGCCGACCGGCACGCCCCCGCCGCCACCCGCGCGCAGCGCGTCGCGGCGGCCCTGGACCGGGTGGGCCTGGGGAACGCCGGCGGCAAGCGGGTACGCGCCTACTCCCTGGGGATGAAGCAGCGCCTGGGGATCGCCGCGGCCCTCCTCGTGCCGCGCGAGCTCCTCGTCCTGGACGAGCCGACCAACGGCCTGGACCCGCAGGGCACCCGCGAGGTGCGCAACCTCGTCCGCTCGCTCGCCGAGGACGGCGCCACCGTCGTCGTCTCCAGCCACCTGCTCGCCGAGGTCGAGCAGGTCTGCAGCCACGCGGCGGTCATGCGCCACGGCCGGCTCGTCGCCCAGGGGAGCCTGGAGGACCTGCGCAGCCGCGGCCGCTCCCGGCTGCGCGTCCTCACGCCCGACCCCGCGGTCACGCGGGCCGAGCTCGCCCGCCTCGGCCTCGGTCTGACCCCGGTCACCGCTGACGCCCAGCGCGACGGCCACCACGACACCGGCCACGAGCGCACCGCGGACGGGGCGGCCGTCGTCCTCGCCGACCTGCCCGAGGACGCTCCCCTGCCCGAGACGCTCGCCGAGGCGCTCGTCGCGGCGGGGGTCCGGCTGCGCGGGTTCGGCGTGGTCCAGGAGACGCTCGAGGACCGCTTCGTCGCGCTCACCGGGGAGGGGTTCGACGTTGCCCAGTGACACCGCCACGCGCGGCAGCGGCAGGCCCCTGCTCGCCTCGGAGCTCGGGCTCGTCCTGCGCCGCCGCCGCACCCTGGCGATGCTCCTCGCGCTCGCCGCGATCCCGGTGCTCATCGCCGTCGTCGTCAAGGTCGCCTCCGACCCGCCCGCGCCGGGGCAGGGGCCGCCGTTCCTCGACCGGGTGACCCAGAACGGGCTGTTCGTCTCGATCACCGCCCTCGTCGTGACGATCCCGCTGTTCCTGCCCCTCACCGTCGGGGTCGTCGCGGGCGACACGGTGGCCGGCGAGGCGAGCCTCGGCACCCTGCGCTACCTCCTGCTCGCCCCCGTCGAGCGCGGGAGGCTGCTCCTGGTGAAGTTCGCCGGGGCGGCCGTCTTCTGCCTCGCGGCCACGCTGAGCATCGTCGTCGCCGGGTCGATCGTCGGGGCGCTGCTCTTCCCGGTCGGGCCGGTGACCCTCCTGTCCGGCGACACCATCGGGGCGTGGGAGTCGCTGTGGCGAGCCCTGCTCGTCGCCCTGTACGTCACGTTGTCCCTGCTCGGGCTGACCGCCGTCGGGCTCTTCATCTCCACGCTCACCGTCGTGCCCGTGGGCGCGATGGCCGCCACAGCCGTGCTCGCGATCGTCGTCCAGGTCCTCGGGTCCCTCGACCAGCTCGCCTGGCTCCACCCGTGGCTGCTCAGCGAGTACTGGCTGGGGTTCGCCGACCTGCTGCGCCAGCCGGTCGTGTGGGACTCCTTCGGGCGCAACGCCCTCCTCCAGCTCGGCTACGTCGCCGTCTTCGGGGCGCTCGCCTACGGCCGCTTCACCACCAAGGACGTCCTTTCCTGAGGGCCAGTGGCCGATCCCACTGCCCGGGTGGGCCCGCGCCGGGCTGAGAGCCGTCGCTGTGCCATTACAGTAGCGGCCACGTATATCCCGATCCCCGAAGGACCATGGACGAATCCTGTAGTACCAGCACCCAGCTCATCGCCACCGCCGATCCCAGGAGGTGTGCCCGATGACCTGGGTGCTCTCCCTGCTTCTCGGGATCGTCGTGATCCTCGTGATCACCGCGGCTACGGGCTACTTCGTCGCCCAGGAGTTCGCCTACATGGCGGTCGACCGCTCCCGGCTCGCCGCTCGCGCCGAGTCCGGTGACGCCAACGCGACGCGCGCCCTGCAGGTGACCCGGCGAACCTCCTTCATGCTCTCCGGCGCACAGCTCGGCATCACCGTCACGGCCCTGCTCGTCGGCTACGTCGCCGAGCCCCTCGTCGGGCAGGCGCTCGGCGAGGCCCTCGGTGGCGTCGGCGTGCCCACGGGTGTGGGCGTGGCCGTCGGCACCGTCCTCGCGCTCGTCTTCTCCACCATCGTCCAGATGCTCTTCGGCGAGCTGTTCCCGAAGAACCTCGCCATCGCCCGCCCCGAGGGCGTGGCGCTGTGGCTGGCCCGGTCGACGAACCTCTACCTCGCCGTCTTCGGCTGGCTCGTCAAGGTCTTCGACGCCGCGTCCAACGCCCTGCTGCGGCTGCTGCGCATCGAGCCGGTCCACGACGTCGAGTACTCCGCGACCGCCCGCGACCTCGAGCACATCGTCGCCGACTCCCGCGCCAGCGGTGACCTTCCGGCCGACCTCTCGATGCTCCTGGACCGCATCCTCGACTTCCCGCGCCAGGACGTCGAGCACGCGATGATCCCCCGCGCCCGCGTCGACGTCGTGCGCGCCGACCAGCCGGTGAGCGAGATCCGTGCGCTCATGGCGGGCGGCCACTCGCGCTACCCGGTGCTGGGCGAGGACGACGACGTCATCGGCGTCGTCCACCTCGTCGACGTCCTCGACGGCCCCGTCCCCGAGGGCTCCACGGCGGCCAGCCTCATGCGTCCCGCCCTCATCCTGCCCACGGCGATGGCGCTGCCGGACGCGCTGCGTGAGCTGTCCACGAGCCGCAACCAGATGGCGTGCGTCATCGACGAGTACGGCACCTTCACCGGCGTCCTCACGCTCGAGGACCTCGCCGAGGAGATCGTCGGTGAGATCACCGACGAGCACGACTCCCCCGAGTCGCCCGGGCTCGCGCCCCTCGAGGACGGCACCTGGACGATGGCCGGTGACGTGCACATCGACGAGGTCGAGCGCGCGATCGACCACGACCTGCCCCGCGGGGACTACGAGACGATCGCCGGCCTCGTCATCGAGTCCCACGGCTCGCTTCCCGAGGTCGGCCAGACGGTGACCGTCGACCTGCCGCCGGACCCGGCCAACCTCGTGCTGCCCGAGCCGCCACCGGACAAGCAGCTCCACATCGAGGTGCTCGAGGTCGAGCGGCACGTCCCCGCCCTCGTGCGGGTGACGCTCGCCGACAAGCCGCAGGCCGAGGACGAGGAGAGCGACCGATGAGCAACCCCTGGGTGGTCGCCCTCGCGACCGTCGTCATCATCGCGCTCAGCGCGTTCTTCGTCGCCGTCGAGTTCGCCCTCCTGGCCGCCAAGCGGCACCGCCTGGAGGACGCCGCCGCGACCAGCCGCGCGGCGCGCGCCGCGCTGCGCAGCGCGAGCGAGCTCACCGTGCTCCTCGCCGGCTCCCAGCTCGGAATCACCGTGTGCGCCCTCGCGCTCGGTGCCATCACCAAGCCGGCCGTGCACCACTGGATCACGCCGCTGGCCAGTGACCTCGGCGCGCCCTACTGGGTGGCCGACGTCGTCGGCTTCGTCCTCGCGCTCGTCATCGTCACCTTCCTCCACCTCGTCGTCGGGGAGATGGCGCCGAAGTCGTGGGCGATCGCCCACCCGGAGAAGTCCGCGACGATGCTGGCCCTGCCGATGCGGGCGTTCATGGTGCCCACGCGACCCATCCTCGTCGCCCTCAACAGCGCCGCGAACTGGTGCCTGCGCAGGGTCGGCGTCGAGCCGGTCGAGCAGGTGGGCAACGGCCAGAACCCCGACGACCTGCGCCACCTCGTCGAGCACTCGGCGAGCGTCGGCGCGCTGGAGGTGGCGTACTCCGCCCAGCTCTCCGGCGCGCTCGACCTGCGCCGGCTGACCATGTCCGACCTCGTCGCCGGCCGCTCCGCTCCCGTCACCGTGCCGGGCGACGCGACCGCGGGCGACGTGCGGCGAGTGGCCCGCGAGTGCGGCCACCTGCGCATCCTCGTCCAGGAGCCGGGCTCGCCCGCGCCGACGGGCGTGGTCCATGTGCGCGACACGCTGCTCCTCGCCGACGACGACCCCGTCACCGAGGCGGTGAAGCCGTCCTTCGAGCTCGCGGCGGACACCCCGCTGCACACCGCGCTCACGCGGATGCGGGAGACGTCCAACCACCTCGCCGTGGTCCAGCTGCCGGAGGGGCGGACCGCCGTGGCCACGATGGCCGACGTCCTCGCCCGCCTCTTCCCGCGGACGACCGCCGCCGCGCAGGCCGCCGCCGCGCAGCCGGTCCCCAGCGCCACCTGACAGGCCCCCTCCCCGCCGCGAGCCCCGGTTCCCGGCGGGGAGGCCCCCTGTCCTTCTCCCCCTCCCCCCTCCCCTCGCCGCCCAGCCCTTCTTCCCGCGAGAGCTGGATTCTGCACGCGTTCATCGAGGGGTAGCGTGCGGTGATGGAGGTGCGCTGGGCGGGGGTGTCCGACGCTGCGGTGGTCGCGCGGCTGCTGCACGACTTCAACACCGAGTTCGACACGCCCTCCCCGGGCGTCGACGTCCTCGCCGCTCGGCTCACCGAGCTGCTCCCGGCGGGACGGACGACGGCGCTCCTCGCCGGGGACCCGGCCGTCGCCGTCGCCCTCCTCACGTCCCGCCCGAACGTCTGGTACGACGGCCCGGTGCTGCTGCTGGACGAGCTGTACGTCGTCCCCGACCGCCGCGGGCAGGGCATCGGCTCGACGGTCCTCGACCGCCTCCTGGCCGACGCCACCGCCGCGGGCGTGGCCCTCGTGGAGATCAACGTCGACGAGGCCGACGTCGACGCGCAACGCTTCTACGAGCGGCACGGCTTCCGTGGCGGGGACGTCGCCCCCGACGAGCGCGCCTTCTACTACTCTCGTGAGCTGCGCCCACCGTTGGGTCCCGACGGCGCCTGAGGACGCCCCCGCTCCCCACTACGGTGGGAGCAGTCGGCGACCGGACGGAGGAGACCCCATGAGCCTGAGCGAGCTGCTGCGGGACGGGACGTGGACGACGCCGCCGGAGTCCGTCGCCGTCGTCGGCGAGGAGCTGCACGTCACCGCCGTCGAGGGCAGCGACGCCTGGCGGCACACGTCCTACGGCTTCGTGCACGACACCGAGCACGCCCTGCTCCAGCCGCTGCCCGCCGGCCGCGCGCTCGAGGTGGCCTTCCACCTCGACTACCGCGAGCAGTTCGACCAGGCGGGCCTGTTCCTCCGGGTCTCCGACACGGAGTGGGTCAAGGCGGGCGTCGAGGTGTCCGACGGCCTGCCGCAGGTCGGCGCGGTCGTCACCCACGGCCGGTCGGACTGGTCGGTCGCGCCCGTCCCCGGCTGGGCCGGCCGTGTCGTCACCGTCCGCGCGAGCCGGCTGGGGGACGCGGTCACGGTCCGCGCCCGGGTCGACGGCGAGCCCTTCCGCCTCGTGCGCCTGGCGTACCTCGACCCGTCGGCCGAGGTGAGCGCCGGGCTGTACTGCTGCGCCCCCACCCGCGCCGGACTCACCGTGCGCTTCGTGAGCCACGAGCTCACCGACCCGGACGTCTCACTCCACTGAGTCGGCGAGCGCCTCGCGCAGGCGGGCGGCGTACTCGGCGGCCTCGCCCGGCGCGTACTTCGTGCGCGGCCAGAAGAAGCCGCGCAGGCCGTCCCCCTTCGTCCGCGGGACGACGTGGGCGTGCAGGTGCGCCACGCTCTGGCTCACGACGTTGTTCATCGCGACGAACGTCCCCTGCGCGCCGAGCGCGGGCGGCACCACCGCGGACAGCGTCCGCAGCGTGGTGAGGAACGGGACGACGAGCGCGTCCGGGAGGTCCGGCAGGGTGACGACGTGCGTGCGCGGGACGAGGAGCACGTGCCCCTTGAACACCGGCCGCGCGTCGAGGAAGGCGACGACGTCGTCGGTGGCCAGGACGACCTCCGCCGGCTCGCTCCCCGCGGCGATCCGGCAGAAGAGGCACGCGACGTCGCCGGCCACCGTCACCGCTTGACGACGGTGTTGCCGAAGCGGCCGATCCCCTCGACCTCGACCTCGACGCGCTGGCCCGGCCGCACCGGCCCGACGCCGGCGGGGGTGCCGGTGAGGATGATGTCGCCGGGGAGCAGGGTGAAGACCGTCGAGACGTAGGCGATGAGCTCGGGCACGGAGCGGACCATCTGCGACGTCCGCCCGTCCTGGCGCAGCTCGCCGTCGACCCAGGCGCGCACGGCGAGGTCGGAGACGTCGAGGTCGACGGTGAGGAACGGGCCGGTGGGGCAGGAGGTGTCGAACGCCTTGCCGCGCGTCCAGGTCACGTCCGCGCGCTGGGCGGCGCGGGCCGTGACGTCGTTGGCGACGGTGTACCCGAAGACGTGGTCGAGGGCCTTGTCCACCGGCACGTTCTTGGCCATCCGGGAGATGACGACGGCGAGCTCGGCCTCGTGGTCGACCTCCTCCGCGTAGCCGGGGACGACGATCGGGTCGTCCGGGCCGGTGACGGAGGTGTTCGGCTTGAGGAAGAGGATCGGCTCGTCGGGCACCTCGTTGCCCATCTCGGCGGCGTGCTCGGCGTAGTTGCGCCCGACGCCGACGACCTTCGAGCGCGGGATGACCGGCGAGAGGAGCCGCACGGAGTCGAGCTCGACGCGCTCCCCGGTCGTGGTGACCGGCATGAACAGGGGGTCGCCCTTGAGCACCACCAGGTCCGTGGAGCCGTCCTCGAGGATGCCGTAGCGGGGGCTGTCCCCCGTGGTGAAACGAGCGATACGCATGGGCTCACCGTACCCGGGCGCGGCGGGCGTCGGCCGCTCAGCCCTCGACGGGCGGCAGACCGGTGACCACCGTGAGGTCGAGGGGCACGTGGGGCAGCTCGTGGCTGTGCAGGACCTGCCCGCTGAGCAGGTCGACGACGTGCAGCGCGCGGGCGGCGGGGTCGGCGACGTAGGCGAACCCCTCGACGGCGACGAGGACGGGCGCCGGCTCCTGCCCCGACCACGCGCCACCGACGGTGACCTGGCCGAGCTGCTCGCCGCTGAGGTCGTCGACCGCGCGCAGCACGCCGTCGGTCGTGAGGACGAGCGCCTCCCCGTAGGGGCCGCGGGCGAGGGAGCGGGGGCCGTAGCCCGCCTCGAGCCCGACGGTCCGCACGCTGCCGGCCGCGGTGTCGACGAGCGAGAGCCGCTGCGGCGCCGCGCCGTCCAGTCCCGGCGCGTACCCGCCGAGGACGACGGCGGAGAGGGGCGAGCCGGCGAGGACGGCGGTGCCCGGCGTCTCCTCGGCCGTCGGCCGGGTGAGGGCGCCGTCGCGCAGCACGAGCGGCCCGTCGGCGCAGCCGACGACGACGGCGCCGCCCGCGGCGCCCTGCGCCCCGGCCGGACCGGGGCACGGTGCCGTCGCGACCTCCGCGCCGGCATCGTCGAAGAGCGCGACCTCGGCCGCGGCGTCGGTCCCGCGGCCGACGAGCATGCCGCCCTCGGCCAGCGGCACGACCAGGCCGGTGTCGGACCGCGCCGCCGTCCACGTGTGCACCGGCGGCGCCCCGGAGCCGAGGAGGTGGTGGCCGAGGACGAGGACCTCCCCGTCCTCGCCGACGACCGCCGTGTTCCCGGCGTTCGTCACGGCGCGACCCCCGCCGGGCACGACGTCGCCGGTGAGCCCCGCGCGCCACAGCAGGTAGTGGGCGTGGTCGCCGTGCGCCTCGGCCTCGACCCCGGTGTCGTAGACGTGGTGGCCCTCGGGCGTGGCGACGAGGACGTGGCGGCCGTCGAGGGACGGGGACAGGCCTCCGACCCCGGCGAGCGGGACGTCGTCGAGGACCTCACCCGAGGCGCTGTCGAGCACGAGGAACCCGCCCTCGTGACCGACGAGGACGCGCGGGGCGAGCTCGTCGACCTCCTCCGACCCGTCGGGCGGCGCGGCGGAGGGCGTGAGGGTGGGCTCGGGACCGGCCGGGGCGACCTCCTGACCGCACCCGGCGAGGACGGCGAGCAGGGCGGCGCCGGCGAGCGCGCGGCGCAGGGGCGTGGGCACGGACACGGTCCTCCTTCGTCGGTCGAACACGGCCCGGCGTGCAGGCCCGGGGACATCGTAGGGAGGAACCACCACGACATCCGGGGCGTCCGGCACGAGGGACGCGACGGACGCCGCAGATCCGGCCCGGCCGCGGGACGCGGCGCCTACTGTGGACCGGGTGAGAGAACGGATCGTCGGCGTCGACATCGCGCGAGGGCTGGCCGTCCTCGGCATGTTCGTCGCCCACCTGGGGCACGGGACGCCGGACGGGCAGCACTCCCCCGCGTGGTTCGTCGTCGCCGACGGGCGCCCGTCGGCGATGTTCGCGATCCTCGCCGGGCTGTCGATCGCGCTGTTCACGGGCGGGCGCACCCTCCCGCGCGGCCCGGCGCTGGTCCACGGCTGGCTGCGGATCGCCACGCGGGCCGTCGTCGTCTTCGTCATCGGGCTGCTGCTCACGGCACTGGACACGCCGGTCGCGGTCATCCTGCCGTCCTACGCGGTGACGTTCCTCCTCGTCGCGGCGTTCATCGCGCTGCCGCCCGCCGCCGTCGGCGTCATGGCGCTCACCGCGGCGGTGGTCGGCCCGACGCTCCTCGCCGCGCTCCTGTACCCCGGCGCCGACGGAACCGCCCCCGTCCAGGCCGGGCTGGGTGACAACGCGCTCCTCGACCTCGTCCTCACCGGCTACTACCCCGCCATCGTGTGGATCACCTACATGCTGCTCGGCCTGTGCGTCGGGCGCCTGGACCTGCGCTCGCCACGGGTCCAGGCGGTCATGGGGGCGACCGGCCTGGGGCTGCTGCTCGTCGGGTACGGCGGTGGGGCCTGGCTGAGCTCGGTGGTCCGCCCGACGACCGAGCTCGCCTACCAGCTCCTGCGCACCGACCCGCACGCCGACTCCACCTTCGAGGTCCTCGGAAACTGCGGTGTGGCGCTCCTCGTGCTCGCCGTCGTGCTCGCCCTCACGACCCTGCCGGCGACGGCGCGGGTGAGCCGCGTCCTCCTCCACCCGCTCGCCGCCACCGGGGCGATGGCGCTCACCGCCTACTCCGCGCACATCGTCGTCATCGCCCTGCTCGGCAACGGCGTCGTCTGGTACACCGAGTCGAACGCGGTGCTCGTGTGGTTCGTCGTCGTCACGCTCGTCGTGTGCACGCTGTGGACGCGGTTCGTCGGACGCGGCCCGCTCGAGATGCTCATGCGCCTGGTGACCGTGGGCCCCTACCGGGCGCCCGTCGAGCAGAGCCGGGTGTGAACGGCGCAGCCCGCGGGCGGGCATGCTCGGACGTGACGGGCGCCACAACTCGGGGCCCCGTTCTCTTGCGCCACTCCTCGCGGACCGCGAGCATGAACGGAGGACGGACGACCCGAAGGGACTCCTTGTGGCATCGAGCACGTTGACCGCGGACACACGACGCGCGGCACTGGCACAGATGAGCGACTCCGACGGGCTGGACGTGCTCGTCGTCGGCGGCGGGGTCACGGGCGCCGGTATCGCGCTCGACGCCGCCACCCGCGGCCTGCGGGTCGGGATCGTCGAGGCCCAGGACTGGGCCTCGGGCACCTCGAGCTGGTCGAGCAAGCTCGTCCACGGCGGACTGCGCTACCTGCAGATGCTCGACTTCAACCTCGTCCACGAGGCCCTCACCGAGCGCGACCTGCTCATCAAGCAGCTCGCCCCGCACCTGGTCAAGCGGGTGCCCTTCCTCTACCCGCTCGAGCACCGCGTGTGGGAGCGGGCCTACGTCGGCGCGGGCGTCGCGCTGTACGACGCGCTCGCCGGCATCGCACCCGGCAGGCGGGCCATGCCGCTGCACCGCCACCGCAGCCGCACCCGGATGGAGCAGCTCTTCCCCGACCTGCGTCACGACGCCGCGATCGGCGCGGTGCAGTACTGGGACGCGAGCGTCGACGACGCCCGCCTCGTCACGACGATCATCCGCACCGCCGCCGCCTACGGCGCGCTCGTCGCCAACCGCGCGCAGGTCGTCGACCTCACGAAGGACGAGAGCGGCCGCGTGAGCGGCGCGACCGTCCTGGACCTGGAGACCGGGGAGCGCCTGGCGGTCAAGGCCCGCCAGGTCATCAACGCCACCGGCGTGTGGACCGAGGAGACCGAGGCGCTGTCCGACAGCGACGGCGGGCTGCGGGTGCTCGCCTCCAAGGGCATCCACATCGTCGTGCCGCGCGAGCGGATCCGTGGCGACGTGGGCCTGATCCTCCAGACCGAGAAGAGCGTCCTGTTCATCATCCCGTGGTCCCGCTACTGGATCATCGGGACCACGGACACCCCCTACGAGCACGACCTGCGCCACCCGGTGGCCACCCGCGCCGACATCGACTACGTCATCGACCACGCCAACGCGGTCCTCAAGACCCCGCTGACCCGCGAGGACGTCATCGGCACGTACGCCGGCCTGCGCCCGCTGCTCCAGCCGGGCACCAAGGAGGGCACCTCCTCGGCGAAGGTCTCCCGCGAGCACACCGTCGCCTCCCCCGTGCCCGGCCTCACCGTCATCGCCGGCGGCAAGCTCACCACCTACCGGGTGATGGCCAAGGACGCCGTCGACTTCGCGCTCGGCGACGAGGCGGCCCGCCTGCCCTCGATCACCGACCGGATCCCGCTCCTCGGTGCCGTCGGCCTGCGCGCCGTGCGTCGCCGGGCCCACCGCTACGCCGCGAAGTACGGCTGGTCCGCGGCGATGGTCGACCACCTGCTCCACCGTTACGGCTCGATGCTCGAGGATCTCATCGACATGGTCGAGAAGCAGCCGGACCTCGCCCGTCCGCTCGAGCACGCCCCCGCCTACCTGCGGGTCGAGGTCGCCTACGCGGCGCGCGAGGAGTCCGTCCTCCACCTCGAGGACGTCATGGTCCGCCGTACCCGCCTCGTCTACGAGGTCCGCGACCGTGGCCTGGCCGCCGCGCCGGAGATCCTCGACGTCATCTCCCCGATCCTCGGATGGGACGAGGAGAACCGCGCCCGCGAGCTCGACGCCTACACCCAGGCGTGCGAGGCGGAGGAGGCGGCGGCACAGGCGCCCGACGACGCCGCCGGCGAACGTGCCCGGCAGCAGGCGCCGGACATCGTGCCCATGGAGGCACTGCCGCCCGCCTGACCCCAGACCCCTGACGGCGCAAGGCCGCGCCGTCAGGTACACCAAGAAGGAGAGGACAACGTGGACTTCTCAGCGATCTTCCTACCCGAGCTCCTGGGGACAGCGATGCTGACCCTGCTCGGTTGCGGCGTCGTCGCCAACGTCGTGCTGCCGCGCACGAAGGGCAACGGCGGGGGGTGGCTCCTCATCAACTTCGGATGGGGCCTCGCCGTGTTCGCCGGCGTCTTCATCGCCTACTCCACCGGCGCCCACATCAACCCGGCCGTCACGGTCGGCCTCCTGGCCGGCGACCTGCCCTTCTTCGCGGGCAACGAGGAGCTCGGGCTGCCCGCGATCGACAACACGTTCAGCAACGCCCTCGTCTACTTCCTCGCCCAGTTCATCGGCGCGTTCATCGGCGCGGTCGTCATGTGGCTCGCCTACAAGAAGCACTTCGACCTCGAGGCCCCGGCACCCTCCAAGCTCGCGGTCTTCGCCACCGGGCCGGAGGTGCGCAGCTACGGCTGGAACGTCGTCACGGAGGTCGTCGGCACGTTCGTCCTCGTCTTCGTCATCGTCGCCTTCGGCTTCACGCCGTCCGGCCTCGGGCCCCTCGCCGTCGCGCTGCTCGTCGTCGGTATCGGCGCCAGCCTCGGTGGTCCCACCGGGTACGCCATCAACCCGGCCCGTGACCTCGGTCCTCGCATCGCCCACGCGCTCCTGCCGATCCGGGGCAAGGGCGCCAGCGACTGGGGCTACTCCTGGGTGCCGATCGTCGGCCCGCTCGTCGGTGGCGCGCTCGGCGGCCTCGCCGGCGTCCAGCTCCTGTGACCCCTCCCTCCCAAGGCCAAGCAACCGTCCACCGCGAAAGGACAGCCATGCCCGACTACGTGCTCGCGATCGACCAGGGGACGACGAGCTCCCGCGCGATCGTCTTCGACCACTCCGGCACCATCGTCTCCACGGGCCAGAAGGAGCACGCGCAGATCCTCCCCCGCGCCGGCTGGGTCGAGCACGACCCCATGGAGATCTGGGGCAACGTCCGGGAGGTGGTGGGCCTCGCACTGACGCGCGCCAACCTCACCCACCGCGACATCGCCGCCGTCGGCATCACCAACCAGCGCGAGACCGCCGTCGTGTGGGACCGCACCACCGGCAAGCCGGTCTACAACGCGATCGTCTGGCAGGACACCCGCACCCAGCGCATCGTCGACGAGCTCGCCGGCGACGAGGGTCCGGAGAGGTACAAGCGGCAGGTCGGCCTGCCGCTCGCCACGTACTTCTCCGGCCCGAAGATCACGTGGATCCTCGACAACGTCGACGGGGCCCGCGAGAAGGCCGAGGCGGGCGACCTCCTGTTCGGCAACACCGACTCGTGGGTGCTGTGGAACATGACCGGCGGCACGGACGGCGGGGTGCACGTCACCGACGTCACCAACGCCTCGCGCACGATGCTCATGAACATCGACTCGCTCACCTGGAACGAGGACATCGCGCGCGACATGCGGATCCCCATGTCGATGCTCCCGGAGATCCGCTCCTCCTCCGAGGTGTACGGCGAGGGCCGAACCGGCGGCCTCGTGCCCGGCGTGCCGATCTCCGGCATCCTCGGTGACCAGCAGGCGGCGACGTTCGGGCAGGCGGCCTTCGAGGTCGGCGCCGCGAAGAACACCTACGGCACCGGCAACTTCCTCCTGCTCAACACCGGCACCGAGCTCGTCCACAGCGAGAACGGCCTGCTCACCACGGTGGGCTACAAGATCGGTGACCAGCCTCAGGTGTACTGCCTCGAGGGCTCGATCGCCGTCACCGGCTCCCTCGTCCAGTGGCTGCGCGACAACCTCGGTCTCATCCGCTCCGCCCCGGAGATCGAGCAGCTCGCCGAGACGGTGGAGGACAACGGCGGGGCCTACTTCGTCCCGGCGTTCTCCGGGCTCTTCGCGCCGTACTGGCGGTCCGACGCGCGCGGTGCTCTCGTCGGCCTCACCCGGTACGTCAACAAGGGCCACATCGCCCGGGCGGTGCTCGAGGCGACGGCCTACCAGTCCCGCGAGGTGGTCGACGCGATGAACGCCGACTCCGGCGTCGACCTCAAGGAGCTGCGCGTCGACGGCGGCATGGTCGCCAACGAGGCGCTCATGCAGTTCCAGGCCGACATCCTCGGCGTCGACGTCGTGCGCCCGAAGGTGGCCGAGACGACGGCGCTCGGCGCGGCGTACGCGGCGGGCATCGCCGTCGGGTTCTGGAAGGGCGAGCAGGACGTCGTCGACAACTGGGCCGAGGACAAGCGCTGGACCCCGCAGATGGACGAGGCCGAGCGCGAGCGTCTCTACCGCAACTGGAAGAAGGCCGTGACGAAGACCTTCGACTGGGTGGACGAGGACGTCGAGTAGTCCTTCCCGCCCATCGCGGCAGGAACGGGGACGGGGCCACCGCAGGGTGGCACCGTCCCCGTTCCCGTCCCCGCGACGAGTTCGACGCCCGGGCCCGGTCTGCAACGGGTGGGACGGGCGGACGGACACGACCGGGAGGATGGTGAGGACGATGGACGAGGAGGGGACCTTCCGCGTCTCGCGCGAGATCGACGCGCCTCCGGAGGAGGTGTGGCGGGCGTGGTCGGAGCCCGACCTCGTGCGGCGGTGGTGGGGACCGACCGGGTTCTCCTGCCCGCGGGCCGAGGTGGACCTGCGCGAGGGCGGCTCGGCCCTCGTGAGCATGCAGGCACCGCCCCAGTACGGCGGCGGGCTCACGCACAACCGGTGGACCTACGGGACCGTCGACGTGCCGTCCCGGCTGGAGTTCGTCAGCACCTTCACCGACGCCGACGGCGCGTACATCTCGCCACTCGAGGCGGGGATCCCCCCGGGCGTGCCTGAGGAGGTGCCGCACGTCGTGGTCCTCGAGCCGCTCTCCGGTGGGCGCACGCGGGTGACCGTGACCGAGCGGGGTTACCTCGGGGCCGAGGCCGCCGCCCTGTCCCGCACGGGGCAGGAGCAGTGCCTCGAGCGGATGGCCGCCCTGTTCACCCGCGAGCGCGGCTAGCTTGCGCGTCCCGGGGATTCTGAACAAGGACGACGCCGAGCTGCCTGCCCGGAGGCGTGCGGCGATCTCGAGTCCGCCAGGCGCGGGTCACGCACGTCGGCGTCTCGCCTGGTGGAACACGGCCCCGAGAGGGGTTGGCGGGTCAACCGTCGTGTCGTAGCGTCGTTCGCGTCGGGGTCACCGTCTGGTGCCCCGAGTCGATTCGCGGAGCCGCTCCGCGAGGTGGAGGACACACCATGACCGTGCACACGAGTGCCAGGCAGCTTCTCGCGCCGCGCCCGTCCGTGTGCATGTGTCGGCGCACCGTCGCGTCGATGTGTTGTTGTCCCGCCTGAGGCGCTGATCCCGCGGGACACCGACCCCGCCCGCCTCACCCGGCCGCCCTCGTGCGGCCCGGTCCCTCGCGCCTGCGCGGATCGTCCGCGCCGGCCGTCCCCGACCCACCCGTGAGGTCCTCTCGCGCACCCCCGCACATCGGGCGGTGGCGACGGTGACCTCCGCCGTGCGCGTCCGCGCACCCGTTTTCTGGAGCACCCATGACCGCGACCGTCCACCGGATCCGCACCGACGTCGTCGGCGCCCTCGCCGAGCTCGACGAGGAGACCGCCGCCGCGCGGCTCGCCAAGCCCGACGTCGTCCACCACACCCAGCAGGCCCACGACCGCCTCTTCACCGACCCGGGCCGCCTGTCTCCCGCCCTGCGCCGGGCGATCGCCGCGCGCGTCGCCGAGCAGCACGGGGCCGGCCCGCTCGCCGACCACCACCGGGGACCCGACGCCGTCGACCTCACGGTCGCCACCGCCGACCCGTCGGTGGCCGCCCTCGTCCGGCACGCCGACCTGCTCAGCCTCGCGCCGGCGCTCGTCACCCCCGAGGACGTCGCCGCCCTCGCCGAGGCGGGCCTCGACGCCGACGGCGTCGTCCTCCTCGCGCAGGTCGTCGCCGTCACCGCCTACGAGGCGCGGCTCGTCACCGGTCTGCGGCTGCTCTCCGGGCACGACGACGGCGCCCCGGCCGGCGGAGCCCTGCTGCCCGACGACCTCGCCGCCCGCCGCGCCTACGCCCCGGACACCGCACCGAACGGGCTGCCCGCGCCCCGGGCCTTCACCCGCGACCTGCTCGGCTGGCTGCCCTGGGTCGAGCCGATCCCCGTCGAGGAGCTCACCGAGGAGCACCGCGCCGCGTTCGCCGGCAAGAGCGAGGGCGCCTACTTCCGCCTGCTCGCCCGGCAGACCGGCGTGCTCACCGCGCGCACCCAGATCGACCACGCCGTCTTCCTCACCCGCCTCGGCCTGCCGCGCGCCGAGCGCGAGCTCGCCGCCGCCGTGACGAGCAAGGTCAACGACTGCGTCTTCTGCGCGTCGGTGCACGCCCGGAAGGCCGCGCAGCTGAGCAAGCGGCCGCAGGACGTCGACCGGCTCCTCGCCGCCGAGGTGACGCGCGGCCCGGCGTGGGCGCCCGGTGACCTGTCCGCGCTCAGCGCCGGGCAGGACGAGCGGTGGGCGGCGGTCGTCGACCTCGCCGCCGCCCTGGCCGCCTCACCCTCGCGGGCGACATCGGCGCAGGTCGACCGGCTGCGCGACCTGGGGCTGGAGCCGCTCGAGCTCCTCGACCTCGTCCTCTCGGTCGCGTTCTTCTCCTGGGCCAACCGCCTCATGCTCACCCTCGGCGAGCCCCACACCCCCGCCGACAGCGGAGTTCCGCACGACAGCGGAGTTCCGCACGCCGGCCCCACCACCACCCCGACCACCGGAGACCCCCGATGAAGCGCACCGTCCTCACCGCCGTCCTGCTGACCTCGGCCCTGTCCCTCGCCGCCTGCGGCCAGGTCGAGGTCGCCGACGGCGCGACCACCGGCGCGACCACCGGCGCCACCGCCGACGCCGGCGGCGACATCACCGTCGTCGACGACCAGGGCCGCGAGGTGACGATCGAGGGCCCCGTCGAGCGCGCCGTCGTCACGCTGTCCTACAACAACGAGTTCGTCGAGGCGATCGGCGCGGGTGACCGCGTCGTCGGCGTCGACCGCGGCACCGTCAACCGGGTGCCCTACCTCGGGTTCGAGGAGTCGGACGTCGTCGGTGAGAGCATCGGCGAGCTCAACTACGAGGCGATCGTCGCGCTCGACCCCGACGTCGCGATCATCCCCCGCAACGGCGTGTGGCAGGAGGCCGCCGACCAGCTCGCGGACTTCGGCATCCCGGTGGTCGTCGTGACGTCGTGGGACATCGACGTCTTCGAGGAGACCATCGACATCCTCGGGGAGGTCTTCGGCGAGCCCGACGGCGCCCAGCGGGTGCGCGACTTCCACGAGGAGATCGTCACCGAGGTCGCCGCGCGCGTCGAGGGCACCGAGCCGGTCCCCGTCTACTGGGAGACCGACCAGCCCTACATCACCGCGCTGCCCGGCTCCGGCTTCGACCAGGTCATCACCGCCGCCGGGGGTACGAACGTCTTCGGGGACATCGAGGGCGGCGACGCGCAGCACGAGATCACCATCGACCCGGCGTCCGTCGTCGAGCGCGACCCGGCAGTCATCGTCCACGAGATGCCGCCGTCGGCCGAGCCGTACGGCGAGGAGGAGGTCGCCGCCGTCGTCTCCGGGATCCCCGCCCGTCCGGGCTGGTCCGGCATCGGCGCGGTGCAGTCCGGTGAGGTCTACGTGACGAACGGCTGGGCGACGTCGGGCCTGTCCAAGGCGATCGCCACGGCCTACCTCGCGAGCTGGCTGCACCCCGAGCAGTTCGCCGACCTCGACCCCGCCGACTACCTCGAGCGGTGGGCGACGGAGTTCCAGGGTCTGTCCGACTACCCCGGCGACGCGCCGTACGTCACCGTCGGGACCGCCCGATGACGCGCGCCGGCACCGCGGCGGCGCCTCCTCCCGCCGACAGCCGGGTCGTGCGCGCCCGCGAGCAGGACCCCGCCGTCGGCGACGGTGGGGAGCGGCCGGGACGGACCGGGCTCGACGCGCCGGAGGCCCCCGTCCGCGGGCTGCGCCGGGCGCTGGGCAACCACCGGCTGCTCGTGCTCGCCGTCTCGGTCGTGCTCACGGTCGCCGTCGTCGCCGGGTCGACGGTGGTCGGCACGAGCGGCGTCGGCGTCGGCGACGCGCTGCGCGTGCTGTGGCTGCGCGTCGTCGGCGGCACGATCGAGCCCGAGTTCGTCCGCGCCTACGGGATCGTCGCCGACCTGCGGCTGCCGCGGGCGCTGCTCGCCCTCGCCGCCGGCGCGGGCCTGTCGGTCGCCGGCGCCGTCATGCAGGGGCTCCTGCGCAACCCGCTGGTCAGCCCGTTCACCCTCGGGGTCTCCCCGGCGGCGGCGTTCGGCGCCTCGCTCGCGATCCTCCTCGGCGGGGGCGGGGTCGCCTCGTCCAACCCGGTCGTCATCCTCTCCGCGCTCGTCGCGGCGGGGCTCGTGACGATGCTCGTCCTGGGCCTCGCCTCGGCGCGCAAGATGGCGGTCGCGACGCTCCTGCTCCTCGGGATCGCCGTCACCCAGCTCTTCGAGGCGCTCACCGCGGGCCTGCAGTACATCGCGAACGAGAACACGCTGCAGGCGATCGTGCGCTGGACGCTCGGCTCGGTCAACGACGCGACGTGGAACGAGGTGCGGATCATGGGCGCCGTCGTCGTCGTGCTCCTGCCGCTGCTGCTGTGGTTCGCGAAGGACATGAACGCCATCGCCTTCGCCGGCGACGACGCCGCTCGTTCCCTCGGCGTCAACGTCACCGTCGTGCGGGTGGGGCTCATCCTCGTGTCGGTGCTGCTCGCGTCGGTGGCGGTCTCGCTGTGCGGGGTCATCGGCTTCGTCGGGCTCGTCGGTCCGCACATCGCCCGGCTCGTCATCGGCGCCGACCACCAGTACCTGCTGCCGCTCTCGGCGCTGTCGGGCGGGGTGCTGCTCGTCGCCGCCGACACCATCGGCCGCACCGTCGTCGCGCCGTCGGTGGTCCCCGTCGGGATCGTCGTCGCGATGCTCGGCGCCCCCGTGTTCATCTACCTCATCATGACGAGGAGGGCCGCGAAGTGACCGCTGTCCACGACCGGACGACGACGGCCGACGGCGCCGTCCCCGCACCTCCCGCGGGCCTGCGCATCCGCGACGTCGAGTTCGCCTACGGGCGCCACCAGGTGCTGCGCGGGATCGACCTCGACGTCGCGCCGGGGACCGTGTGCGCGCTGCTCGGGCCGAACGGCTCGGGGAAGTCGACGCTGACGAAGATCCTCGCGGGCGTGCTGCGCACCCGGCACGGGTCGGTGCGCCTCGGCCACACCGACCTGCTGCGGATGCGGCCGCGCGAGCGGGCGAAGGTCGTCGCGTACGTCCCGCAGTCGAGCGAGGTGCCCTTCGAGCTCACGGTGCGCGAGGCCGTGACGCTCGGGCGGACCCCGCACATGGGGATGCGCCCGGCGGCGCGCGACCTCGCCGTGGTGGAGAGTGCCGTCGCGCGGCTCGGGCTCACCGACCTGGCCGAGCGGCGGCTGTCGGACCTGTCCGGCGGGCAGGCCCAGCGCGTCCTCATCGCCAGGGCGCTGGCCCAGGAGCCCCGGGTGCTGCTGCTCGACGAGCCGACCTCCGCCCTCGACCTGCGCTACCAGGTGGAGACGCTGCAGATCGTGCGGCAGGTGGCCCGGGAGGAGGGGGTGGCCGCGCTCATCGCGATCCACGACCTCAACCACGCGGCGACGTTCTGCCAGCAGGTGGTGCTGCTCAGCGGCGGGCGTCTCGTGGCCGACGGGCCGGCCACCGAGGCGTACGACGCCGAGCTGCTCGGCCGCGTCTACGGCCTGCCCGTCGAGGTGCTCCACGACGCCGGCCAGACCCAGGTCCGCCCCGTCCTCGGACCCCTCGCATGACCCCGCCCCCCGCCGCCGCCCCCCTCCCCCGCGACAGCCGACTTGTGCGCGACAGCGGACTTGTGCGCGACAGCGGAGTTCCGCGCGACAGCGGACTTGCGCGCGACAGCGGACTTGCGCATGCCTCCGCGCCCGGCGTCGACGACCGGGACGTGACCGACGTCGACGTCGACGTCGTCGTCGTCGGTGCCGGGCCGCGCGCTGTCTCCCTCGTCGAGCGGCTCACGGCCCGCCGGTCGGCAGACCGGCCGCTGCGCGTCGTCGTCGTCGACCGGCAGGAGGTCGGGGCGGGGGCCACCTGGCGGACCGACCAGAGCGTCCACCTGCTCAACAACACCTACAGCGCCCACACGACCATCTACCCGGACGACTCCACCCCGATGTCCGGTCCGGTGACGCCGGGCCCGGACCTCGTGCGGTGGGCGAACGACGTCGTCGCCGGCGTGCCGCGGACGACGGCGCCACCGTCCGCCGGATGGAGCGCGGGTCCACGGCCCGGCTGGGTCGCCGAGGAGGCGGCCGCGGTGCAGCCGTGGTCCTACCCCACCCGCCGGCTCCAGGGCGTGTACTTCCGCGAGCAGCTCGAGGCCGTGCTCGCCCGTGGCGGGGTGGAGCTCACCGCGGTCCGCGGCACGGTCGTCGAGATCGAGACGGCGACGGGGCGGGTGGACGATGACGGCGCGGTCGACGCGCACACAACTCCGCTCTCGCGCGAAACTCGGCTCTCGCGCGAAACTCGGCTCTCGAGCGAAACTCCGCTCTCGCGCGAAACTCGGCTCTCGCGGGAGGGGGACCTGGGGCGGGTGGTGCGGCTGGCGGACGGGCGGCGGTTCCGGGCGGCGGCGGTCGTGCTGGCGCAGGGG
The DNA here is from genome assembly GCF_006151955.1 of Georgenia sp. 311. Lineage (NCBI taxonomy): Bacteria > Bacillati > Actinomycetota > Actinomycetes > Allobogoriellales > Allobogoriellaceae > Georgenia > Georgenia sp. 311. The sequence continues at coordinate 104,619 of NZ_VDFS01000017.1, forward strand.
ATGGTGCAGGCGCGCCGGTCCCCGCAGACCGAGGAACGCGTCGCTGCGGCGGCCCGCCACGGGCTCGTCTACGTCGAGCCGGGCATGCCCGCCGAGCGGGACTGGGACTCCGTGCCGGGCGGTGAGGACGTCGTCGTCGCCGGGCTCGGCGCGAACTTCTTCGACGTCGTCGCGCTCCTCACCGCCGGCCGGGGCGGGCGGTTCGTCGCCGGCAGCTCCCCCCTCGACCTCACCTACCTGCCCTCCGGTCGCGAGCCGCGGCTGCTCGTCGGCTCGCGCCGCGGCCTGCCCTACCGCTCGAAGTCCTGGTACGGCGGCTTCCCGCCGCGGTACGTCCCACGCCTCGCGACGCCGGAGTGGTTCGCCGCCGCCGCGACCGTTCCCGGCCAGGACTTCACCCGCGACGTGTGGCCCCAGCTCGCCCGCGAGCTCGTCGTCGCGCACCTCACCACGCTCGTGCGTCACCACCCCGCGGCCGTTCCCTCCCTCACCGACGACGACGGCGAGCTCCCGGCGGACCTGCTCGCCCGCGTCGCGGCCACCGACGTCGCGGACCTCGACGATCTCGTGCGTGACGTCGTCACCGACCCGGCCCGGCGGCTCCGGGTCGGCCGCCTCGACCGCGCCGACGTCCGGCTGCCCTCGCCCGAGCAGTGGCAGGCATGGACCGAGCGCTGGGTCGCCGCGGAGCAGGAGTCGATCACCCGCCCGCTCACCAGCCCGCGCGCGGCGGTCAACCGGGCGATGGGCGCGCTGCGCGGCCAGGTCGCCCGGCTCGTGCGCGCCGGGGCCATCCACCCCGCGTCGGTCGCGGCGGACGTGCACGGCTGGTTCGACGCGCTCGGTCTCGCCCTGGCCTCCGGCCCGCCCCCGGAGCGCACGGCGCAGCTGCTCGCGCTCGTGCGGGCCGGCGTCGTCGCGCTGCTCGGCGAGGGGCTGGCCGTCACGGTCGAGGGCGGGCGGTTCGTCGCCCGCTCCCAGGTGGTGGGCCGGGAGCACCGGGTGCGCGCGCTCGTCGAGACCCGGATGTCCAAGGGGCACGTGGACGTCACCGACGACCCGCTGCTGCGCTCGCTGCTCGACTCCGGCCGGGCACGCCTGCACGCGCCCACCGGACCGGACGGCACGCCGGTGAGGACCCGCAGCCTCGATGTCAGTGCCGAGGACTTCCACCTGCTCGACGCCGCGGGCCGGCCCGACCCGCGCGTCGTCGTCATCGGCATCCCCGCGGGCGATGTCCAGCCGGGCTCGGCCATCGGCGCGACGCCGGGGGTCCCCTCACCGCTCATCGCGGGGGCGGACCGGGCCGCGGCGCAGGTGGCGGCCCTGGCGGAGGCGGCACGGGGCGGTGGCGACGGCACCCCGGACGGCGCGCGTCGGCTCGTCGGGGAGGTGGCGGCGGCCATCTGACCATGCCGCGACGCCGCGCGCGTCCGTCAGGCGACGACCCGCTCCCCCGTCACCGTCGCAGCCAGAACCGCGGCGTCGCGCAGCGCGAGGTCCACCCCGACGTACCCCTGCTCCCCCGCGGCCGTCGTCACGGTGAGGGAGGCCAGCCCGAGCAGCCGCTGGACGGGTGACTGGCTCACGCGCGCGCCGTTGATGCCGCGCACCTGGATGACGTCGGTGCGCCTGCTGAAGACACCGCGCTGCAGGTAGAGGTAGTCGCCGTCGAGCCGGTGCCCCAGCGCGCGGTAGTACGCGCGTCCCGCGACGACGCACACCGGCACGAGGGCCACCGGCACGGCGAGCAGCCACGCGCTCCACCAGCCCCACGCGGCGCCCGCGCCGAGCACCGCGGCGAGCACGGCCGTGGCGAGCAGGTACCGCACGACGGCCCGGCGGCGCGCGACCGGCGGGTGGGCGAGCAGCGGACCGCCGGCCGGGCGTACGTCCGCGTCCAGCACGGTGGTGCCGAGGAGGACGTTGGCCAGCCGGACGGCGACGTCGCGGGTGGTGGCGGGCAGCATGACCGAGCTCTCGGACATCATCTGCTGGAGACTGACGCCGGTCATGACCGGGGCGAGCCGGGCACCGCCGAGCAGCCGGGTGAGGAGCGGGCGGGACACGCTGACGCCGCGCAGCCGCTCCTGGTCGGCGGTGAAGGAGCGGGTGGTGAGCAGCCCACGGGTGGCGAGGAAGCGCCCGCCCGGCTCACGCACGAGCCGGTAGCCCCACCACCCCTCGGCGAAGGTAACGGCGCCGGCGCCGATCCCCATGAGGACGAGGAGCACGAGCGACGTCGCCGCCCACGCACCCCACGGCATCCCCTCGGCGAGGGTGGTGACCCGCTCCCCGACCCACGCCTCGCGGCCCAGCAGGGAGACGAAGCCGTAGATCGTGCCGATGACCGACAGCGGGCCTGCGACGAGCCACAGGCCGAACATCTGGTAGACGACCCAGCGCCGGCGCAGCGTCTGCACCTCCTCACCGGCGACGCCGGCCAGGCGCGGGTCCACGGCCGAGGCGACGTCCCCCTCCGCCCGGCGCAGCAGCTCGGCGCGCAGCGCGAGCGCGGTCGCGCGTGGGAGCCCGTCGAGGGAGACGGTGCCCTCCATCGTGAAGGAGTTTCCGCCGGTGCCCACGCGCAGGGTGGCCAGGCCGAGGAGGCGGTTGCTCAGCGGGGCGGTGATGTCGACGGTACGGATGCGGTGCAGCGCGACCCGGTTGGTGCGGCGCACGAGGAGCCCGGTCGTGTGCTGGAGCTCCTCCCCGACGATCCGGTAGCGGACCTTGAGGTAGTTGAGGGCCTGGTTGAGCGGGTTGAGGACGGCGAGGACGGCCAGGGCGACGACCGTGTAGCGGGCGAGGTCGTTGTCGGTGTTGAAGAACCACCACCCGGTGGCCGCCGGGACGAGCCGCACGAGCATGCGCAGGAGCGCGGCGGGCACGATCCTCGGGTCCAGCCGCTGCCAGGGCACGGCCGGGTCGTCGTCGGACTCGGCCACGCCCTCGGCGACGGCGCCGCTCACGTGGCGTCCCCGCGGGTGCGCGCGACGGCGTCGGTGAGCCGTCCGACGAGGTCCTCGGCGGCCGCCGCCTCCAGGCCCTGGATCTCGACGGCTCCCTGGGCCGAGCCGGTCGTCACCGACACCGCGGCGAGCCCGAGCAGGCGGTGCAGGAGGTTGCGTCTGGCCTCGACGGTCTGCACGCGCGACAGCGGGGCGATGCGCCACTGTCGCCCGAGCCAGCCGGTGCGGGAGTAGACGGCGGTGCCGGTGGCCTCCCACCGGTGGGTGCGGTACCGCAGCCACGGGGCGAGGAGGACGCCGGGCAGGAGGAGGACGGTCGCCGTCGCTGCCCCGCCGAGGAGCCAGGGCCTGCCCGGCTCCCACAGCGCGGCGGGCACGAGCGTCGCGGCCAGGACGAGGAGGAGGACGATGACGCGCGACAGCAGCCAGTACGTGCGCGCTCCGGGGGCCACGCGGTGGCGGGGCGGGCGGTCGGGCGTCGGCGTGGGGTCGGGCTCGTGCACGAGGTCTCCTCTGGCGCTGGCGTCAGGCCCAGCGTAGGGACGCGGCCGCGCCTCGCCATCAGCATTTCGGCTGATGGTCGACCTCAGCCGCCCGACCTCGCCTCGGCCGGCCCGGTGGCCGCGGCGGGTGGCCCCCGCCGTCGCCTGCTGCGGCGCGTGGGCGCGGGGCGCCCCCGCAGGTTGTCGACCAGCCGCGCGAGGACGGCCGCGACGGGCACCGCGAGGAACGCCCCGAGGATGCCCAGGAGCACCGTGCCGGCGGTGACGGACAGGAGGACGAGGAGGGGGTGGAGGGAGACGACGCGTCCCTGGATCACGGGGGTGAGGATGTGCGCCTCGACCTCCTGGACGAGGACGACGAGGACGACCACGGCGATCGCGACCGCGAACCCCCGGTCGGCGAGAGCGACGACGGCCGCGACGCTGCCCGCGAGCAGCGCGCCGAGGAACGGCAGGAGGGCGCCGAGCAGGACGAGCATGCTCAGCGGCAGGGCGAGCGGCACCTGCAGGATCCACAGCCCGACGCCGATGGTCACCGCGTCGATCGCGGCGACGAGGAGCCGTCCGCGGAGGTAGAAGCCGATGGTCGCGAAGGACTGGGCGCCGAGCTGGTCGACGCGGGCCTGGTGGCGGGCGGGGACGAGGTCGAGGACCGCGACCCACAGCCGGCGGCCGTCCTTGACGTAGAAGAAGAGCACGACGAGGAGGATCAGGGCGCCGGCGGCGACGGCGCCGGCCTCCTCGGCAGCGCCGAGACCGCGGGAGAGGAGCCCGCCGCCGGCCACGGCGGAGCCGGCCTTGCGCGCGAGGTCCTCGATGCCGCCCGCCCCGCCGGGCAGCCCGGCGACGTCGACCCGGTCCTCGATCCGCGACAGCCCGCGGCTCACGTGGTCGGCGATCTGCGGTGCCTGCTCGGCGAGCGCCCGGCCGATGAAGACCCCCGCCCCGCCGAGGACGGCGAGGAGCAGGAGGAGGATCAGGAGGGCGACGGCGGAGTCGGGCAGCCGGGTGGCGCGCAGCCGCGCCGTGAGCGGGGCGAGCAGCGCCGCGGGGAACAGGGCGAGGGCGACCGGGACGACGACGAGGCTCACCTGGCCGGCGGCGTAGCAGGCCGCGACGAGCAGGATGACGACCCCGATCGTCAGCCACACCCGTCGTCCCCAGACCACCGCCGGTGGGGCCGTCATGCGGCGAGTATGCCCCCGCGCCCTTCTCCCGGCGACAGGTCGCGCGGGGTCACAGCCAGTGGCGACGCCGGAACATCCGGTAGACCACGAGCGCGATGACGACCATGGCGAGCAGCGCGAGGGGGTAGCCGAAGGTCCAGCGGAGCTCGGGGATGTGCCGGAAGTTCATGCCGTAGATCGTCGCCACGAGGGTGGGGACGAAGAGGATGGCGGCCCACGCCGAGATGCGCTTGACCTGCTCGTTCTGCTGGTACCCCGCCTCGGTGAGACGCCGCATCTCGTCGTTCTGCTGCTGCGCGACGAGGGTGGCGTGGACGGCGAGCGCGTTCTGCAGGAGCACGCGGAACGCCTCGACCCTGCTGTCGACGCGCAGCACGTGGTCGTGCACGTCGCGCAGCCGGTGCCGCAGCTCGACGTCCCCGTCCTGCCCGAGGTGGTCCCCGAGCTGCTCGAGCACGCCCGCGAGCGGGTGGGTCGCCCGCTGGAAGGCCATGACCTCGCGGGAGAGCTCGTAGATGCGCCGGGAGACGGTCGGTGAGCTGTCGAACAGCTCGTCCTCGATCTCGTCGATGTCGTTCTCGAGCCCGGCGACGACGGGCCCGTACCGGTCGACGACGTCGTCCAGCACCGCGTGGAGGACGGCGCCCGGGCCGAGGCGCAGGGACTGCGGGTCCGCCTCCAGCCGCCGGCGCACGTCGTCGAGGGTGGGCGTGCCGGCGTGCTCGACGGTGACGACGAAGCCGGGCCCGGTGACGACGTGGAGCTCACCGAACTCGACCTTCTCCGGCTCCTCGACGTACCGGGCGGTGCGCAGGACGACGGCGAGGGTCGCGCCGTAGACCTCGAGCTTGGCGCGCTGGTGCGCCTCGTTGACGTCCTCCTCGGTGAGGGCGTGGAGGCCGAACTGGCGGGCCACCCGGCGGATCTCCACCGGGGTGGGTGAGCGCAGCGCCGCCCAGACCGTCGCGCCGCGCTCGCCCGGGGCGTCGGTGGGGCCGTCGGTACGGACGCCGTCGACGTAGCAGGCGCTGTCGGCCATAACAAGCCTTTCCGCTGCCGTCCTGCGGCCCGCGCCGGGCTCGCGGGCCGATTCTCCCGCGCCGCCCCCTGGTCCACCAGTCCCCGGCGCGTGCCGGGGACCGGTGGCCGGGTCAGTGCTGCTGGGGGGCGACGCCGGTGCCGAGCTGCCGCTCGAGCTTGGCGCCCTCGACGTCGACGTTCGGCAGGATCTTGTCGAGCCACCGCGGCAGCCACCAGGCCTTCTCGCCGAGGAGGCTGAGCACGGCCGGGATGAACGTCATGCGCACGAGGAAGGCGTCGACGAGGATGCCGAGCGCCAGGCCGAAGCCGATCGGGCGGACCATGGTGAGCTCGGCGAAGACGAACCCGGAGAACACCGAGACCATGATGATCGCGGCGGCGGTGACGACGCGGGCGCTGTGGTTGAACCCGACGACGACGGCCTGGCGGGCCGGGGTGCCGTGGACGAACGCCTCGCGCATGCCCGAGCCGAGGAACACCTGGTAGTCCATCGCCAGGCCGAACAGCACGCCGATGAGGGCGATCGGCAGGAAGCTGAGGATCGGCCCCGCCTCGTGGACGTCGAACACCCCGGCGAGGTAGCCGAGCTGGTAGACCGCCACGACCCCGCCGAAGGCGGCCGCCACGGAGATGAGGAAGCCGACCGAGGCGACCAGCGGCACCCAGACCGAGCGGAACACGAGGAGCAGCAGGACGAGGGACAGCCCGACGACGATGAGCAGGTAGATCGGCAGGGCGTCGGCGAGCTGGTCGGAGATGTCGATGTTCGCCACGGTCGCTCCGGTGTACCCCACCTGGACCCCGTGCTCGGCCCCGAGCGCGTCGGCGCCGTCGATGAGGTCGTGGACCAGCTCGACGGTCGACTCCTCGGACGGCCCGTCGACGGGCGCGATCTGGAACGCGAGGGTGTCGCGGTCCTCGCTCACGCCGAACGGCACGACGTAGTCGACGTTCTCGACGGCCTTGAGGTCCTCGGCGATGTCGAGCTGCAGCTCGGTGACCGTCGCGTCGTCCGCGGCGGGCTCGTCGAGGGTGGCCACCGCGATGACGGGGCCGCTGGCGCCGGCGCCGAAGTTGTCGCGGATGGTGTCGAAGGTGCGGTAGGCGGTGGACTCCGGCGGCTCCTGGCTGCCGTCGGGCAGGCCCAGGCGCAGCTGCGGCGCCGGGATCGCCAGCGCGCCGGCGACGAGCACGACGCCGAGGATCGCCAGCCACGGCCGGCGCTGGACCCGGGCGGCCCAGCCGTGGGTCGCGTCGTTGTCGGCCTTGCGCTCCAGCCCGCGGCGCTGGCGGGCGGGCAGCACCCGGTCGCCGAGCACCGAGAGCAGCGCAGGGGTGAGGGTGACCGAGGCGAGCACGGCGACGGCGACGGTCCCGGCGGCGACGACCCCCATGACGCCGAGGAACTCGATGCCGGTGACCGACAGCGCCGCGAGGGCGATGATGACGGTGCCGCCGGCGAAGGTCACCGCGTTGCCTGCGGTGCCGGTGGCGAGGGCGATGGAGTCGCGCAGCGCCATGCCCTGGGCGAGCTGGACGCGGTGGCGGTTGATGATGAACAGCGCGTAGTCGATGCCGACGGCGAGCCCGAGCATGAGCGCGAGCACCGGGGAGACGCTGGTCATCTCGACGACGGCGCTGAGCGTGAGCGCGGCACCGAGGCCGACGGCGATGCCCGCGATGGCGTTGATCAGCGGCAGCCCGGCGGCGACGAGGGAGCCGAGCAGGACGAGCAGGACGACGGCCGCGACGACGACGCCGATCGCCTCGGCGGGCCCGACGAGGCTGGCGAGGTCGGTGGTGATCTCGGCGCTGTAGTCGATCTGGACGCCCGCGGGGGTGAGCTCGTCCCCGAGGCGCTGGACCTCCTCGGTGACCTCGGGGTCCAGGGAGCCGCCGGTGGAGTCGAAGCGGATCTGGGCCATGGCGACGGTGCCGTCCTCCGAGACCTGGCGCACGCCGTCGGTGAGCTCGGAGAGGCGCTCGGCCTGGTCGAGCTGGGTCTGGGCGCCGGCGAGCTCCTCCTCCCCGGCCTCGAGCTCGGCGCGGCCGGCGGCGAGCTGCTCCTCGGCGGCGTCGAGCTCGGCCTGCGAGGCGGTGAGCTGCTGCTCCCCCGCAGCGAGCTGCTGCTCGGCCTGGGCGAGCGCGGCGGGCGGCAGCTGGGCCGCGGTGGCCTCGAGCTGCTCGCGCTGCGCCTCGAGCTCGGCGCGACCTGCCTCGAGCTGGGCGCGGCCGGCGGCCAGCTGCTCCTCGGCGGCGTCGAGCTCGGCGCGGCCGGCCTCGAGCCCCGCGCGGCCGGTCTCCAGCTCGGCGCGGCCCTGGGCGATCTGCTCGGGCGCGGTGTCGAGCTGCTCCTGGGTGACGAACGGGTCGGTGGCCTCGATGACGCCGTCGGTGGCGGTCCACTCCTCGACGAGCGCGGCGATCTCCGCGCGCTGCTCGTCGGTGAAGCCGTCCTCCGCGGTGAAGGTCACGGTGCCGATGCCGCCGGCGGACTCCGGGATCTCCTCCCGCAGCTGGTCCAGGACCTGCTGGAAGCGGCTGCCCTCGATGGTGAACTCGTCGCTCAGCGGGCGGCTGAGCGTCGCCGCGCCGGTGGCGACGAGCGCGATGAGGACGATCCAGGACACGATCGTCGCCCACCGGTGCTCGGCGGCCCATCGGCCGACGCGGTAGAGGAATGAGGCCACGGGGGTTCCTTCCGGGGTTGCGGGGTAGGAGGTCAGGTCGTGGGCCGACGCCAGCCGGCGTCGGCGTGGGCGAGGGCCCGTAGGAGCGCCTCGTTGAAGGAGGCGACGGCCTCGTCCGGGGCGAGGTCGGCGGCGGTGGGCAGCCAGGACCGCTGGACCACCTCGAAGAGCGCCATGACCGCGGCGGCGAGGGTGCGCACGCGCAGCTCGTCGTCGTCGCCGAGCCGCTCGCGCAGGACGCCGACGAGCCACTCCTCGTGGTGCCGCCACACACGCAGGTGCAGCTCGCGGCCGCGGGCGGCGGGGACAGGTCCGGGCGGGGCCCAGTCGAGGAGGATCTCGGCGGGCACGGGCTGCTCGCGCAGCGCGGCGGCGATGGCGGTGAGCGGCTCCTCCTCCCCCGGGCGGGCGAGGAGCTCGGCGGCGATGCGCTGGAGCGGCTCGGCGAGCCCGGCGGCGACGACGCCCTCGATCCCGGGGAAGTAGTTGAAGAACGTCCGGCGCGAGACCCCGGCGCGGGCGGCGATCTCCTCGGCGGTGAGGTCCTCCAGGCCCTGCTCGCGCGCGAGCTCGCGGGCGGCCTCGACGAGGGCCTGGCGGGTGCGCGCCTTGTTGAGCTCGCGGCGACCCGCGGGTTCGGACATAGCCGTCAGTCTCCGTTGGCTTCTGCACCGTGTGCAACTTTTAGCCAGGTGGCGCGGCACACACCGCTCACGCTTCCCCGGGCCGTCCCGGGCTGCTCGCTCGTCCTCCCGCTGGGACGATGGGTGCAGCGGGAGCGCGCCGCCCCCGCCCGACCGGACCGAGGGCACCATGACGCCGACCGCCGAGCAGCCCGAATCCTCCGGCGCGACGGCCCCACCCGCCCACGCCCGCCCCGCCGAGGACGTCGTCGCGGCCCTCGGCACCGACCTGCGCACCGGGCTCACCCGGCAGGAGGCATTGGCCCGGCTCGAGGAGCACGGCCCGAACTCCCTGCCCGAGGGCGTGCGAGAGTCCGCGCTCAGCCGGCTGCTGCGCCAGTTCAAGGACCCGATGATCTACGTGCTGCTCGCGGCGGCGGTCCTCACCACCGTCCTCGGCGAGGTCGTCGACACGATCGTCATCCTCTCCGTCGTCGTCATCAACGCCGTCATCGGGTTCGTCCAGGAGGGCAAGGCCGAGGACGCGCTCGAGGGCATCCGCGAGATGCTCTCCCTCGACGCGCAGGTGCGGCGCGACGGCACGTGGCAGACCGCACCGGCCGAGGACCTCGTCCCCGGCGACGTCGTGCGCCTGTCCTCGGGCGACAAGGTGCCGGCCGACGTCCGTCTCACCGCCACCGCGAACCTCCGCGTCGAGGAGTCCGCGCTCACCGGGGAGTCGGTACCGGTGGACAAGGACCCCGACCCGGTCGCGGCGGACTCCGGCATCGGCGACCGCACGTCGATGGCCTTCTCGGGCACGGTCGTCGCGGCGGGCTCGGGCACCGGGGTCGTCACGGCCACCGGTGAGGACACCGAGATCGGGCACATCACGACGATGCTCGAGGACGTCGAGTCCCTCGAGACGCCGCTCACCCGCCAGATGACGTCCTTCGGCAAGAAGCTCTCCCTCGCCGTCGTCGTCCTCGCGCTCGTCATGTTCGGCCTCGGCGCCCTCCTGTACGACTACACGCTCGGGGAGCTCACCCTCTCGGCGATCGGGTTCGCCGTCGCCGCCATCCCCGAGGGCCTGCCCGCGGTCCTCACCATCACCCTGGCCCTGGGCGTGCAGCAGATGGCGCGCCGCAACGCGATCGTCCGGCGGATGGCCTCGGTGGAGACGCTCGGCTCGGTCACCGTCATCTGCACCGACAAGACCGGCACCCTCACCCGCAACGAGATGACCGTGCGCACCGTCGTCACCCCCGCTGGGCACTACGAGGTCACCGGGACGGGGTACGCGCCCGAGGGCGACATCCTGCACGCCGGCCGGCCGGTGAGCGCCGTCGAGCACGCCGACCTGCGCGCCCTCGCCGTCGTCGCGGCCCGCGCCAACGACTCGACGGTCGCGCGCCAGGACGGGCGGTGGCAGCTCTCGGGCGAGCCGACCGACGGCGGCGTGCGGACCTTCGCGCTCAAGGCGGGTGTCCGCGGGGACGAGGACGAGCGCGTCGCCGCCGTGCCCTTCGACTCCGCCTACAAGTACATGGCCACCCTCGACCACACGCCCGACGGTCTCGTCGTCCACGTCAAGGGCGCGCCGGACCGGCTGCTGGACCGCAGCGACAGCCAGTCGGCCGGCGAGGGCACCGCGCCGCTCGACCGCGCCTGGTGGGACCGGCAGGTCGACGAGCTCAGCGCCCAGGGCCTGCGGGTCCTCGCCGCCGCCGCCCGTCGGGCCGAGCCCGGCGCCACCGCTGTGACCACGCAGGACGTCGACACCGGCGGCCTCGTCTTCCTCGGCCTCTACGGCATCATCGACCCACCCCGCGAGGAGGCCGTCGAGGCCATCCGCGCCTGCCGCCAGGCGGGGATCCGGGTCAAGATGATCACGGGGGACCACGCGGGCACCGCGAGCGCCATCGCGCGCGAGATGGGCATCGGCGACGGCGCCCCCGCCGTCACCGGCGCGCGGCTGGAGAGCGCCTCGGACGAGGAGCTGCGCACGATCGCCGCGGAGCACGACGTCTTCGCCCGCACCAGCCCCGAGCACAAGCTCCGGCTCGTGCGCGCGCTCCAGGCCGACGGCGAGGTCGTGTCGATGACCGGCGACGGCGTCAACGACGCGCCGTCGCTCAAGCGGGCCGACGTCGGGGTCGCCATGGGGATCAAGGGCACCGAGGCGACGAAGGAGGCGGCCGACGTCGTCCTCGCCGACGACAACTTCGCCTCGATCGAGGCGGCCGTGGAGATGGGCCGCACGATCTACGACAACCTCCGCAAGGCGATCGTGTTCATCCTGCCGACCAACGGCGCCCAGGGCCTGGTCATCCTCGCCGCCGTCGTCCTCGGCCTCACGCTGCCCCTCACCCCGGTCCAGGTGCTGTGGGTCAACACGATCACCGCGGTCACCCTCGCGCTCGCGCTCGCCTTCGAGCCCTCGGAGTCCGACATCATGCACCGCCCGCCGCGCGCGCCGGGCGGCTCGATCCTCCCCCGCTCAGGGCTCGTGCGGATCGTCTACATCTCCCTCCTCATCGGCGGGGGGACGATCGCCGTCTTCCTCCTCGGCGAGGACTCCGGGAGCGGGCTGGCGGAGTCGCGGACCGTCGCGGTCAACACGCTCGTCGTCGGGCAGATCTTCTACCTGTTCGCCAGCCGCTTCAGCCGCACGACGAGCCTGCGCCGCGAGCTGTTCACCACCAACCCCGTCTCCTGGGTGTGCGTGGGCGTCATGCTGGCCCTGCAGCTGCTCTTCGTCTACACCCCCGCGATGAACACGGCCTTCGGCTCCACCTCGGTGGGGCTGGACGGGTGGCTCGTCCCGCTGGCCGTCGGGGTCGCCGTCCTCGCCGTGGTCGAGGTCGACAAGGCGCTGCGCCGCCGCTGACGCAGGTGCGCGTCAGGGGCCGCACGACCTCACGCGGCCCCTGACGCGGCCGGCCCCTCCAGCCGGCCTGCCGGCCCCTCCAGCCGGCACTGCCGTCACCTCGCGGCGTTGCGCTGACGGTGACGACGCCCCGGGTCGCGGGCGGGACCTGACGGTCCCGCCCGCGTGGACGCTGCAGCCCTCGGCTTCCACGGTGCCGACCACAAGCACCGGGCCTGCTCCACGGGCGTGCGCGTCCCGGTTCCCTGACGGTGGGGGCGGCGCCGTCAGGGAGTCTGCGGACCGGACCGGCGCGCCCGGCGCAGGGCCGCCGCACCGATCCCGACGAGGAGCGCGGCGCCGCCGAGGAGCAGGCCCACCTCCACGCCGGTCTGGCCCAGCTGTGCGGGGGGCCGGGTGGCAGGCGGCACGGCCGTCCCGTCCAAGTTCGCCGGCGGCGTCTGCTCCTCGTCCATGACGGCGGGCAGGGTGCCGCCGATCTCGAACAGCACGTCGAAGCTCGCCTCGCGGGGCGCGACGTTCGCCGTGTTGCCGGAGGTCGCGTCCACCGGCAGCTCGTAGCTCAGGGCGAGCGGCACCTCCTCCCCCTGGTCGAGGACGACCTCGAGGACCGGGGTCGTGCCCGCGGCGGCGAGCTCGGTGAAGGTCGCCTCCCCGTCCGGCCAGTGGAGGACGAGGTCGTCGTAGAAGCTGCCCTGGTCCTCCCCCGTCGCGTGGTGGGTGTCCGAGGACTCGGGGTCGAGCAGCTCGACGTCGACGACGCTCGCCCGCAGCACGCCCGCGGTCGGGCCGTCGTTGCGCACGACGACGGTGCGCGAGGCGCTGTCGCCGGGGACCGTGACGGGCTCGCCGAGGAAGCTCTCGCTCAGCACGCTCGCGTAGGTCTCCCCGTCCCACGACAGCTGGATCGCGTCGTCGTAGGCCGCCCGCGCCGTCCCGGTGGTGGTGGCGGCGAGGAGGAGGGTCAGTGCCCCCGTGAGGCACGCTCGCTCGGCTCGTGTGTGGCTCATGGCTCCTGCCCTGGGCGGAAGGTGGTCGAGGTGAAGGAGAGGACGTGGTCGGGCTCGTCGGCCGGGTCGAGGTCGGCGACGACGGTGGCGTTCCAGTCGTCCTCGTCGCTGACCTGCTCGGAGCCCGGCGCCACGGCGGTGACCGTCGCGGTGTTCGCGTACTCCCCGAGGGCGGGCGGCCCGTCGTACGAGGCGTAGACGCACCAGAACTCGCTCACGAGCTCGGTCGTGTAGGTCGCGGGGACCGGGGTGGAGGACAGCGGGCCTGGCGCCGGGACGGTGTCCGGGGACAGCGCCTCGGTGGTGCAGGCCGCGGCCGAGTCGACGCGGAAGACGTGGACCTCCGAGGCCCCGAGCACCCCCTCGCCCCAGCTCGCGGGCGGGGTCACGGTGTAGTGCAGCCCCTTGTTGCCCTGGCTCACGCTGTCGACCTGGACGGGGACGGCGACCTCACCGTCGCGCACGAGCGCGGCGGCGGCCTCGCTGCCGACGGTGAAGCGGGCGGTGCCCGACGGCGCGGCCACGGTGGCACCCGGGCTGCCGACGGCGAAGGACTGGTAGCCGGTGCTCACCACCCCGCCGACCTCGACGCTGTCGCGCCACAGGGCGAGGGAGGCCCCGCCGATCCCGACGGCTGCTCCGACGAGCCCGGCGGCAGCGACCGTGGCGCTCACTCGGCGACGTGTCGTGCTCATGACGTGAACCCCTCCCCGCTACGGGTCTGGTCGAGGGTGAGGACGATGTCCCCGAGGCGGGCGACCTGCGGCGCGGCGTCCGCGCCCACCCGGTCGGCCATCTCCTGCGCCAGCTCGATGGTCACCTCGATGGTGAACGTGTCGCTGCGCCCGTCGTCGTCGGCGTCGAGCCGGTCGAGCGCCGCTCGCGTCCCCACGGGGACGTCGGTGGCGAGCGCGGCTCCCCCGGCGTCGCGCACCGCGTAGGTCGCGGTGACACCGGCGGGAAGCGAGGGAGCGTCCTCCCAGTCGACGCCGAGGAGGCCGGTGAGGTTGTCACCCTGGAGCTCGGTGGTGAAGTCCTGGGTCAGGGTCACCGAGTCGCCCGGGCGGGCGAGGAAGTCGGTGGGGTCGATCGGCCGCGGCGCGGTGGCGACGTCCGCCGAGGTCTCGAGCCACTCGGCCGTGCCGAGGAGCTCGATGTCGAGGTCACCGGCGGTGAGCTCGGCGGGCGAGGCGCCCTCGTCGGTGGACCAGAGCGCGACGGTTCCGCCGGCTCCGGCCACGCCCGCGAGGAGCGCGACGGCCACGACCGGCAGCGCCGTGCGCCGGATGGTGGGTGGGGGGTTCACGGTTCTTCCTTGGTGGTCGGTGTCGTGCCACGGCGGCGGTCGACAGGAGGGGCGGAGAGGGCGCGGTAGGCGCCGTAGCCGATGAGCAGGCACCCGGTGCCGGTGACGATCAGGCCCCGGTAGGGACCGACCGCGGTGGCGAGGTGCCCCAGGTAGGGCACGTGGTAGACGACGCGCCCCATGACCTGGTCGGCAACGATCGGGGCGTCGTCCGCCCCGTTGGCGTCCCCCCGCGTGACGTAGCGCGTCTCGCTGCCGAGCCGCACGCCGACCACGCGGTGGGTGACGAGGGTCGGGTCGCCGGAGACGGGCTGGAAGGTGACGACGTCGCCGACGTCGTAGGAGTCCTGCGGGACCGCGACGACGACGTCCCCCGGGGAGTACGTCGGCTCCATCGACCCGGACAGGACGGTGAGCGCCGCCCCGCCGAGGAGACGGGGAACGACGGCGACCGCGAGGGCGAGGACGAGCAGCCCGAGGAGGAGCACCGCGCCGGCGCCCCGTAGGACGGCCCGGCCGACGGAGGCGTCCGGCCGGTCGTGGCGGGCGACGGTGGCCGTGGTCTCCATGCTGCTCCTTCCTGGGTCGGGGGGACGGTGGGTGGGGGCCCGACGGCCCCCACCCGGCGGGTCAGGAGGCGTCGACGACGCCGGCGTCGCGGACCTGGTCGAGCGACACGGCGAGGCCGGCGAGGTCGGCCGCCGCCTTCGTCCGGACCTGCTCCGGGGTGCCCTCGTCGAACGTCGCGGTGACGACGACGGTGTACTGCGCCTCACCCGTGAGCTCGGCCGGCAGGACCGGCAGCGCGGGGTCCTTGGCGGAGTTGTCGGCGGAGACGAAGCGGACCTCGACCGTCTGCCCCGCGGCGATGTCCGTGACGTTGCCGACGGGTGCGCCGTCGGCGTCGACGAGGGAGTAGGTCACGCTCACCCCGTTCTCGGCGGCGATGAGCTCGCCCGACGCCTCACCGACGGCGAGCCCGAGCTCGGCGACCATGTTGTCGCCCTCGAGGGCCGCGTCGATGCCGTAGCGTCCCTCGATCGTGTCGCCCGGGACGATCCGGAAGGTCTCCAGGTCGATGGCGTGGGGGCTGTCGGCACGGTCCGCCGAGACGTCCTGCCACTGCGGCGTCCCGACGAGCTCGACGTCGAGGGTGCCGGAGGTGATGGTGCCGCCGTCGACGGTGGCGCTGTCGCTCCACAGCGCGAAGGTCCCTCCACCCACGAGCAGTGCCGCTCCGGCCGCCCCCGCGACGAGTCCTGTCGTGGTCCTGCTGTTCATCAGTGTCCTCTCCTGTTTCCTCTCGTTCCCCCGTTGTGTTGTGGTCGTCCGCACGGCACCGCGCGCGGCTGCCGGGTCACGGCCTCGCCGAGACCGGGCCCGAGCCCGTGCAGACCATGTGCTCACCGACGCCGAGCCGTTGGCGCGGGCAGGTGACGGTGACGCCCTGGTCGTCGCTCACGCGGATGCCCTCCAGCGCCGTCCGACCGGTGTTGCGGACCGTGTAGGTCCAGGTGAGACGCGTGCCCTCGGACACCTTCGCCCCGGCCGGGAGCTCCTTGGCGCCGTCGAGTCCGTCGGCGGCGGGGGTGTCCCACGCCTGCTTGACGATCTCGATGCCGGGGACGAGCCGCTGCTTGTTGGTGAAGGTGCAGGCGATGTCGTCGCCGACCGCCGCCGGCACGCTCGTCCCGTCCCCCACGCGGACCGTCGTCAGAGGTACGCCGTTGGCGGTGCACGCGAGTCCGGTGAGGCTCCACCCGTCGGCCCGCTGGTCCTGCGAGATGAGCTCCTCGAGCCGGACGGTGCTCGCGGCCGCGTCGGGACGGTCGAAGCTCACGATGTACTCCACCGTGCCCGCGGTGCCGGTGACCTCACCGCGCACCGGCGCGACGGCCGCTCCGCCCTGGGTGGAGGCGTCGAAGGTCCAGCCCGCGCCCGGTCCGGCGGTGCCGGCGTAGGGCTCGGCGATCTTGTCGACGGTGATCTCGGCGCGGCAGGTCGCGCCCCGGGCGACCGAGCTGAGCACGCCCGCGAGCTCCTGCCACCCGGTCTGGAAGTAGTCGGCGTTCCTCGCCGAGGTCGTGTGCGGCGTCGGGCCGGAGATCGCCCGCAGGTTGTCGGACTCCCCGCTCACACCTTCCCCGACCCCGACGGCCAGGACCCGGGTGCCCTCCGCCTTGAGCGCGTTGGCGGAGGCGATCGCCTGCTCGGTCTCGACGAACCGGGTCGAGCTGCCGGACCCCTCGGCATCGGGGCCGAAGAAGGTCGACAGGCCGTCGGTGACGACGATCGCGACGTCGTAGGTGTCGGCGCTGGTGGCGACCTGGTAGATGCCGCGGTCCCAGTTGGTGCCGCCCCCGGCCTCGTAGGCGTTGATCCGCGAGCGGATGGTCTGCAGGTTGCGGTCGACGTCGGTGAGCGGGTAGTTCGTCCCCGTGGCGTCGGCCGACCTGGGGGCGTGCGTGGCGAAGGTGTAGAGCGCGAGCCGGGACCCGGTGCCCTCCAGGGACTCGGCGAAGGCGATGGCCGAGGCCTTGAGGTCGTCCAGGGCGCCCGCGTTCCCGACGGAGCCCGACAGGTCGAGGACGAGCGCGACGTCGAGGCCGGCGCTGCAGGTCTGGGGCAGTGCGGGGTTGACCCGCGAGTTCTGCCAGAGTCCGCCGGAGTCCTCCGCGTGCCCGAAGATGGACCACGCCGAGCCCATGAAGTACGGGTTACCCGAGACGTAGGTCTCGCCGGCGTGCAGCTCCGGGGTCATGAAGCGGTACTGCGTCGGGCCGTGGTCGTCGGCGGTGCCCGTCACCAGGGACGGGTTGGAGTACCAGCCCGCGGGCGCGCCCGCCTGAACCACCCAGAAGTGGCGTTCGTAGTTGGCTCCGCGGAACTGCGTGTCGGGGACGACGAAGGTGCAGTCGCCCTGGGCGTCGGAGGTGCACGTCGCCCAGTCCTCGGTGCGCGGCGTCGTCGGGCCGGTGAAGGAGTTCCCGTCCCACAGGTTCAGGGTCACGCCGGCGAGCGGGCCGACCGTCGTGCCGCCCGTCCTGTCACCGCCGACCCTGACGTTGATGACCGACGACTCCTCAGAGGGACTGGGGACGGCGAGGGGCGCTGCCGCGTCGGGCGCCGGCGTGGCGGCGGCCCGCCCTGCGGCGGCCGCCGGCTCGGCCGGCTGCTGCGGCGCGGGGTCCTCCGCCGGCTGCTGCGGGGCGGGGTCCCCCGCCGGCTGCTGCGGCGCGGGTGCGGTCGGCTGCGCCGGCGCGACGTCGTCGGCCGGCTGCTCCGCCGCGGGGTCGGCCTGCCCGTCCGTCCCCGTCACTACGGCTGCGACCGGCACCTGCTCCGGCTCCCCGGCCGCGACGGCGGGCTCCGGTGCGGGTGCGACAGCGACGAGCGACACGCTGACGAGCGTGGTCACGGCGACGAGCGCGGTGCGCCGCCTCCCGGCGGCGCGGGCATGCCGCGGCCTCGCGTGCCTCTGCCCCATGGTGCTCACGGTGTCTCCTTGATCCGATGGGCGGCCCGATCGCCGTCCCGGATCCAGCAGACACCAGTCGCCGTCACGCACGCCGGGACGCGACACCGAATGGAGTGGAGGAGGCCGGCGCACTGGTAGGTGCCCGGCCGAGCCGTGAGTACCGGTACTCAG
Organism: Georgenia sp. 311; assembly: GCF_006151955.1. NCBI lineage: Bacteria > Bacillati > Actinomycetota > Actinomycetes > Allobogoriellales > Allobogoriellaceae > Georgenia > Georgenia sp. 311. Next base: position 122,490 of record NZ_VDFS01000017.1, read on the forward strand.
CCGACGTGCTGGAGCGCCGTTCGCAGCTCCTCCCGGGAGCCGATCGCCAGCTTCCGGAAGATCCGGTAGACGTGGTTCTCGACGGTGCGCTCGGTGATCGACAACCGTCGTGCGATCTCCCTGTTGCTCTCCCCCGCGGCGGCGAGCCGGGCGACCTCGCGCTCGCGCTCGGTCAGCTGGGCGCCCGGCTCGAGGTTCCTGAGCGCGCGGGAGAGCTCCTCGCCCTCCGCCAGGACGACCTCGCGCAGGCGGGCGAGCTCCACCGACGCCTGCCGGTAGTGCCCGGTCTCGAGCAGGAGCCGGACCGCGCTCTGCCACGATCGCGCCGCCGGTAGCACCGCCCGGCAGCCGAGCAGCTCGTCCGCGGCGGCGAGCAGCTCCTCCACCGAGCCCTCCCCCAGCGCCGAGACGTAGCCGTGCAGGCCGTGGAGCAGCGGGCCCTGCACCCCCTGGATGCGCGCCGCCAGGTCGCGGGCGCGGTCCCGGTCGGGGTGGTCGCCGAGCAGCCACGCCCCGTCGCACAGCGCGGCGAGCACGTGCCCGTCGTCGGCGAGGCGGACGATCCCGTCCCACGCCCAGGCGAGCTCGTCCACCGACATGCCGTCGGCGACGTCCACGGCCGCCGCCGCCACTGCCGGGCGGCACGCGGGCGCGTAGGCGGCGAGCACCCCGGTGGCTTGCGCCTGCCGGGTCATCGAGCGGGCCGACAGGAGGTTCCCGTCGGCGAGCGCGAGCACGGCTCCGACGGTGAGCAGGCCGGCGTGGCTCTGCGGACGCAGCGGGCTCGCGGCGTTGATCGCGAAGACGGCCGAGAGGTGGTCGCGCAGGGTGGTCAGCCGGCCCTGGAGGTAGAGGCCGAGCGCGGCGACGTAGCCGGAGAACTCGATGCGGAGCTCGTCGAGTGCGCCCTGGGCCTCCTCGAGGAGTCGCAGGGCGCTGTTGGTCGCCGTGTCGATCTGCCCCGCGCAGAGCGTGGCGAGCGGCATGAGCGCGGCGTAGTCCGGGACCGGAGAGGAGACGTGCACCGTGGCCATGAGGTCCATGGCCTCGACGGCTCGCCCTTCGGCGAGGAGCCGCTCCCCCGCGACGAGCCGCGCGACGTCCCCGACGTAGGCGGCCATCGACTCCTCCTCGAGGCCGGGAGCGGGCGCGAGGGGCACGGCCCCACCGGGGAGCGGAGGACCGCCCAGGGTGAGTCGGATGTGGTCGGACACCGCGACGAAGAGCTCGGCGTCCTGCGGCCGGGCACTGCGCGCGGAGGCCAGGAGGATCTGCGCGGCCTCGAGGTCCCCCGCCGCGGAGGCGCGGTAGGTCGCCTCCCACGCGACGAGGAGGCCCGCGGAGGGCGAGGAGCTGACGAGCGTCTCGGAGTGAGCCGCTGCGAGCACCGCCTCCACCTGGTCGTGCGGCGCGCCGCGCACGACGAGCGCGTCGAGGTAGTCCACCACCGCGCGCACCGACGGCGTCCGCTCCCAGGCGTCGCGGCAGGCGAGCACCCGTGTCGTCGCGTGGTCGCGCAGCACGCGGCCGAGGACCGAGGCGGACTCCGGCGAGCTCGACCAGCGCCGGGGTGGTGCGAGCGTGGTGGGCTGCTGCCCCTCGGCGGGTGGCCGGCCGAGGGCCGCGCTGACGATCTCGACGGCGCGCATCCCGCGGGCACCATGGCCGGTCTGGCGCAGGTGCTCACCGAGCAGCGGCGGGTAGAGGACGACGACGGTCCGTCCCTCCTCCTCCACGAAGCGCAGCAGGCCGTGGTCGTCGAGCCGCACGAGGGTGTCCCAGGACAGGACCTCCTGGGCGGTCTCGACGTCGGTGGGGCCGAGTGCGGCGAGGACCCTCAGCGGGACGACGCCCTCGTCCCCGAGGTCGCGCAGGAGCCGCTCGACGCTGGTCTTGAGGGCGGGGGTCCACAGGTCCCGGCGGGCGGTCCACCGGCCCCCCTCGAGCACGAGGTGCCCGGCCCGGCGCGCCTCGGTGACGATCGAGCGGGCGAAGCCGGGCATCCCGCCGGACAGGGAGTAGACGCGTCCGGCCACCCCTGCCTCGACCTCGCCCCTGAGGAGGCTCTGGGCCAGCTCGTAGATCTCCTCGAACGGCAGGGCCGGCAGCCACAACGTCGTCGCCTGCCGCCCGTCGAGGAGCTCCTCGGAGCGGGCGGCGTCGGGCCACGGGGGCGGGGCGCCGGCGACGATCGGCACCTGACGGCGGCCGAGCACCGCACCGATCACCGCGGCGGACACCTCGTCGACCGCGTGCGCGCCGTCGACGAGGAGCACCGAGCGGTCGTCGGCGAACCGCTGCTCGAGCGCCTCCACCGCGGAGTTGAGGGAGGTCGCGCCGGGCGCGAGACCCGACAGCACGAGGCTCTGGAGCGGGCGGGCGCCGTACGCAAGGCCGTGCTCCCGCAGGACGACGACGTCCCAGTCCCGCGACCGCAGGGCGTCCCCCACCCGGTCCAGCGTGTAGGACCGTCCCGCGCCGGGGAGCCCGATCAGCCAGACGCACGTCCCCTCGAGGACCGCGTCGCGAGCGGTCCGCACGAGGCCGGAGCGCGCGCCGTCGCTGACCATTGCCTCAGGCTAGCGCGGGGACCGACGGCGCGGCGGGCGAGGGCCTCACAGGGCGACTGCCCCGGCGATCGCCGTCGTCGCCGTGCCGCCGACCCACAGCGCGCCGTCTGCGGCGGTGACGTGGACACGCCCGGCCCGGCCCAGCGCGGTGCCCTGCGCGGCGACGTAGGGGGTGGTGAGGACACCGGTGTCGGTGAGCCAGCGGGCGAGCCCGGCGTTGAGGCTGCCGGTGACCGGGTCCTCGCCGATGACGTCACCGGCGAAGGCGCGGACCTCGACGTCGGCCCCGTCGGTGCCGGGCGTGGCCACGACCCCGAGGTGGAGGTCGCCGAGGTGCTCGGGACGGACGTCGAGCACGGCCCGCGCCGAGCCGAGCCGCAGCGCGAGCCAGGGTGAGCCGTTGTCGAGCCAGGAGGCGTCGACGACGTCGTCGGGGGTGAGGCCGAGCGCGGCGGTGGCGCGGGCGAGCGTCGCGTCGTCGGGGCGCTCGTACCGGCGCAGGTCGGGGGCGGCGAAGGCCCACAGGTCACCGGTGCGGCGCAGCTCGACGAGCCCGATGCCGCACTCCTGGACGAGCACGTCCGCGGCGGTGTTCCCGCCGGAGGCGAGCCACGCGTGGGCCGAGCCGAGGGTGGGGTGCCCGGCGAAGGGCAGCTCGCCGCCCGGGGTGAAGATGCGCACCCGGTAGTCGGCGGCGGGGTCGGTCGGCGGGAGGAGGAACGTCGTCTCGGAGAGGTTCGTCCACGCGGCGAAGCGCTGCATCTGCTCGGTGGACAGGCCCTCGCCGTCGACGACCACCGCCACCGGGTTCCCCTCGTACGGTCGCGCCCCGAACACGTCCACCTGGAGGAACCGCCGCTGCAGCATGGCGCACACCCTAGCCCCGGGCGCCGGCCCCGGCCCGGCCGGGCACCGGGGCTCCGGCCTGGGGCCCGGAGCGCCACCGTGCGCCGGGGTGTCGGAGGTGCCGACGTAGGCTCGGGCGGTGGAGATCGTGGTGGCCGAGGAGTCCGACGGCGTCCGACTGACCGTCCTCACCGACGGCGTCGCCCCGGCCGCCTCGCTCGTGCCCGCCGAGGAGCTGCCCGCCCGGGTGGCCGAGCTCGAGGCCGCCTCCCACCCTCGGTGGGTGTGGGCGGACACGGCCGCGACGTACGCACGGCTGCTGCGCGCCGGCGTGCGCGTGGAGCGCTGCTTCGACCTGCGGCTGTGCCGCACGATCCTGCGCCGCGCGCTGGACGCTCCCCCGCCGTCGGACCTGTGGGACGGCGCCGAGGAGCCGGAGGACCGGCCCGACGCCCCGCCCACGCTCTTCGCCACGTTCACGCTGCCCGCCGAGGAGGTGCTCGCCGAGCGGCTGCGCCAGCGGGAGGCGGTGGCCGCGAGCGCCGAGCGCGGACGGCTCGCCACGCTGCTCGCCGCCGAGTCCGCCGGGGCACTGATCGCCGCCGAGATGCGCCACGACGGCCTGCCCTGGAGCCGCGCGGCGCACGACCGGCTGCTCACCGAGGCACTCGGCCCGCGCCCGCTGCACGGCGCCCGCCCGCCGGTTCTCGAGGCGCTGGCCGAGGAGGTCCGGACGACCCTTGCCGCCCCCGCACTCAACCCCGACTCCGGCCCCGCCCTGCTGCGTGCCCTGCACGGGGCCGGCATCGCGGTGCAGACGACGCGCAAGTGGGAGCTCGAGCACGTCGACCACCCCGTCGTCGCGCCGCTGCTCGAGTACAAGAGGCTCGCCCGGCTGCACAGCGCGAACGGCTGGGCCTGGGCCGAGGAGTGGGTGCGGCCGGGCCCGACGGGCGCCGGACGCGAGCGGTTCCACCCCGACTACGTGCCCGGCGGCGTCGTCACCGGCCGGTGGGCCACCCGCGGCGGTGGGGCGCTGCAGCTGCCCAAGCAGGTGCGCGGCGCCGTCGTCGCGGACCCGGGGTGGCGGCTCGTCGTCGCCGACGTCGCCCAGCTCGAGCCGCGCGTGCTCGCCGCGATGGCCCGCGACGAGGCGATGGCGCGCGCCGCCCGCGGCGGTGACCTCTACCAGGGGGTCGTGGACCAGGGCGTCATCGAGACCCGTGCCCAGGCGAAGGTCGCGATGCTCGGCGCGCTCTACGGCGCGACGACCGGTCCCGCGGGCGAGCTCGCGCCGCGGCTGCTGCGCGCCTTCCCCCGGGCGACGGCGGTGGTCGAGGGCGCCGCGATGCGCGGTGAGGTCGGGGGCACCGTGCGCACGTGGCTCGGGCGCACCTCACCGCTCCCGCCGCCGGAGTGGAAGGCGGTCCAGGACCGGCAGCACGAGGGCGGCGCCACCGACGAGGACCGCCGTCGCGCCCGGCGCCTGGCCCGCGACTGGGGACGCTTCACGCGCAACTTCGTCGTCCAGGGCACGGCGGCGGAGTGGGCGCTGTGCTGGCTCGCCGACCTGCGCGCCCGGCTGCGGGTGCTCGGCGGCGACGGCGGGGCCGGCCGCAGCCCGCACCTCGTCTTCTTCCTCCACGACGAGGTCATCGTCCACACCCCCGTCGCCCTCGCCGACGAGGTCGCCGAGGCGGTCCGCGAGTCCGCCGCCGGCGCCGGCCGCCTCCTGTTCGGCGACTTCCCGGTCGACTTCCCCCTCGACGTCTCCCTCGTCGACACCTACGCCGACGCCACCTGACGGCCCCCGCAGAATCCAGCTCTCGGCGCAAGGGGGTCGGGGGCGGAGGCCAGGGGTGAGGCGCCAACGCCAGCGCGCGCATACCCCCCTCCCCCGCGACAGCCGAGTTGTGCGCGACAGCCGACTTCCGCACGACAGCCGAGTTCCGCACGACAGCCGACTTCTGCGCGAGAGCGGAGTTGCGCGCGACAGCGGAGTTGTGCGCGACAGCGGAGTTGTGCGCGAGAGCGGAGTTGTGCGCGAGAGCGGAGTTCCGTTCAAAGCGCCCCGGCCGGGCGGGTGTCGGGGGGCGCTGCCAGACTCGGCACCATGCTCTTCGCGCGCCTCGCCGAGACGTCCGCCGCCGTCGCCGCGACGCGCTCACGGCTGGAGAAACGGGCCCTGCTCGCCGCCACCCTGCGCGAGGCCGATGACGCCGAGGTCGACGTCGTCGCGACCTACCTCTCCGGGCGCGTGCGCCAGCGTCGCACCGGCCTGGGGTGGCGCACCCTCGCCGACCTGCCCGCCCCCGCGGCGGCCCCGACCCTCACCCCCACCGAGGTCGACGAGCGGCTCGAACACATCGCCGCCCTGTCCGGCGCCGGCTCCCAGGCAGGCCGGACCGCCGCCGTCGCCGAGCTCTTCGGCGCCCTCACCGCCGACGAGCAGCAGCACCTGCGCGGGCTCGTCCTCGGCGAGGTCCGCCAGGGCGCCCTGGACTCCCTGCTCATCGAGGCCGTCGCGGACGCCGCAGACGTGCCGGTGACCGCGGTCCGCCGGGCGGCGATGTTCAGCGCCCTCACCGGCCCGGTCGCCCGCGCGGCGCTCACCGGCGGCGCCGCGGCACTGGAGGACTTCCGCCCCGCCGTCCTCCAGCCGGTCCGCCCGATGCTCGCCTCCCCCGCCCCGGACCTGACCGCGGCCCTCGCCAAGCTCCGCGACGACGACGGCGAGGTCGTCGCCGCCGACGGCAAGATCGACGGGATCCGGGTCCAGGTGCACAAGGCGGGCGACGAGGTCGCCGTGTTCACCCGCTCCCTGGACGACATCACCGAGCGCGTGCCGGAGATCGTCCAGGTCGTCCGGACGCTGCCTGCCACTGAGCTCATCCTCGACGGGGAGGCCATCGCCCTCGCCGACGACGGCCGCCCGCGCCCCTTCCAGGAGACCGCCTCCCGCACGGGCAGCCACGAGGCGGCCGGCGGCACGACGCCGCTCACCGTCTACTTCTTCGACCTCCTCCACCGCGACGGGACGACGCTCGTCACCGCCCCTGCCCGCGAGCGCCTCGCCGCCCTCGAGGAGGTCGTCCCTGCCTCGGCGCTCGTCCCCCGCCGGGTCTCGGGCGACCCGGCCGAGATCGACGCCTTCTTCCGCGAGATCCTCGCGCGTGGCCACGAGGGCCTCGTCCTCAAGGACCTGTCCGCCCCGTACGACGCCGGGCGCCGCGGGGCCGCGTGGGTCAAGGTCAAGCCGCGCCACACCCTCGACCTCGTCGTCCTCGCGGTGGAGTGGGGCAGCGGACGACGCAGCGGGATGCTCTCCAACATCCACCTCGGCGCCCGCGACGGCGACGGCTTCGTCATGCTCGGCAAGACCTTCAAGGGCATGACCGACGAGATGCTCGCGTGGCAGACCGACCGGTTCCTCGAGCTCGAGACCGGGCGCGCGGGGCACGTCGTCCACGTGCGCCCCGAGCAGGTCGTGGAGATCGCGTTCGACGGCGTGCAGCGCTCCCCGCGCTACCCCGGCGGGGTGGCCCTGCGCTTCGCCCGCGTGCTGCGCTACCGGGAGGACAAGACGGCCGCGGAGGCGGACACCCTGGACGCAGTCCGCGCCGTCGCCGGCACCCGCGAGGCGGACGAGACGGCGCCCGGCGCGCCGGGACCGTGACCCGGGCCTAGCCTGTGGACGTCGGCTCGTCCATCGGGGGTACGCATGAGCCCGTTCATCAGCGTCCTGTTCCGCGCGATACCGCTCGTCATGGGAGCGGTGTGCCTCGCGTTCGGGCTCTACGTCCTGTCCGGCGGTGACGACCCGGCCCACGTCGTGGCGGGGCACGTGAACATCGCCCTCACCGCGATCTGCATCGCCCTGTTCACCACCGCTGCGACGATCATCCGCCAGCTCGTCCACCGGTACGGGCGTGTGTGGGAGATCGTCCTCCCCACGCTCGGCTACGCGGTCGCGCTGGCGACGGTCATCTGGGGGGTGACGGTCATCCAGCGCGGCAGCGAGACCGAGTACGTCGTCGCGGGGCACGTCATGCTCGGCATCGGGTTCATCGCCGCGTGCGTGAGCACCGTGGCGACGGCGTCGACGAAGTTCACGCTCATCCAGCGCAGCGCGAAACTCGCCCCGGGCAGCGGCCCGCCCGACGGCGCGTACTCCCGCGGCGTCGGGGCGGTGCTCATCGCGATCCCGGCGGTCCTCGCCATCGTCGGCCTCGCCGTCTCCGCGACGCTCTACGCCCGTGGCGGCGCGGACGCCCTCGTCGCCGCGCACGTCCTCACCGGTCTGTCCGTCATCTGCTCCGCGCTCATCGCGCTGGTGGCGAGCATCGTGCGCCAGGTCCGCAACGAGTTCGGCGACGCGGAGCGCTACCGGTGGACCTGGTGGGTGGTGGCGATGGGGACGGTCAACGTCGTCCTCGGGGTCTGGGTCCTGCTCGCCTCGGACGACCCCGCCCGGCTCGCGCCGGGGACCGTGCTGATCGGCCTCGGGCTCATCTGCTTCAGCATCCTGTCCAAGGTGGTGCTGCTCGCGCTCGTGTGGCGCCAGGTGTTCGCCCTGGCCAACCGGATCCCGATCATCCCGATCGGCACCGCGCTCGCCTGCCTGTTCTTCGCGGCCTTCCTCTTCGAGGCGACGACGACGCAGCCGGGCTTCTTCGTCGGGGCGCACGTGCTCGTCGGGCTGGGCGCCGTGTGCTTCACGCTGTTCTCGATCGTCTCCATCCTCGAGGCCGGCACGTCGTCGTCCTAGGAGACCTAGGAGACCCATTGACAGGCAAGTAGCGACTTGCCTATAAAGATCGTCATGGACGACGACCCCGTCCTGTTCAAGGCGATCAGCGATCCCACCCGGCGCGCGATCCTCGACGAGCTCGTCGAGCGCGACAGTCAGACGCTCTTCGAGATCTGCACCCGCCTGGCGATGAAGCACGGCTCGACGTCCTCGCGCCAGGCCGTCTCCCAGCACCTCGCCGTGCTCGAGGAGGCGGGCCTGCTCCACACCCGGCGCGAGGGCCGCTACAAGCTCCACGACCTCGACACCCGGCCGCTGCGCTCCATCGCCGAGCGCTGGCCCGCCAGACAGGAGACCGACCGATGATCCGCATCAGCCACACGAGCGTCCTCGTCGACGACCAGGCCAAGGCGCTGGAGTTCTACACCGGGAAGCTCGGCTTCACGAAGAGGACGGACGTGCCCGTCGGTGAGGCACGCTGGCTCACCGTCGTCTCCCCCGCCGCACCCGACGGCGTCGAGCTCCTCCTCGAGCCGGACGGCCACCCGGCCGCGCGGGCGTTCAAGGAGGCGCTCGTCGCCGACGGCATCCCGTGGACCCAGTTCGCCGTCGACGACGTCGCCGCGGAGGTCGAGCGTCTCCAGGGGCTGGGCGTGGAGTTCGTCCAGGAGGCGACCGACCTCGGTCCGGTCGTCGTCGCCGTCCTGGACGACACGTGCGGCAACCTCGTCCAGCTCGCCCAGCTCAAGGGCTAGGGGAAGGGCCGGGCCACCGGGGTGTGGTCGCGCGAGACCCACACGTCGCCCGGCAGGTCGCCGGGCAGCAGCGGGTTCCCGCGGCCGAGCAGCGCGCCGAGGTCGTCCTGGCGGAACTGCTCGTAGTCGCGCAGCGCGCCGATCGCCCACCTGCCGAGCGTGACGATGGCGACGAGGTTGACGATCGCCATGAGGCCCATGGCGATGTCGGCGACCGTCCACACGAGCGCGAGCTCGGCGAGTGCCCCGACGAGCACCGCGAGGGTGACGAGCGTGCGCAGCGCGAGGGAGGCCCAGCGCCGGCTGGAGAGGAAGTCGACGTTGACCTCGGCGTAGGTGAAGTTGCCGAGGATCGAGGAGAACGCGAAGACGAAGATGAGCACGGTCATCGGCAGCGTCACCCATTCTCCGAGCGAGTCGGCAGCGGCGAGCTGGGTGAGCGCTGCGCCCTGCCCCTCGTGGGTCTCCCCCGGGGAGTACACCGACGGCCCGGAGAGCAGGATGATGAACGCCGTCGCCGAGGAGACGAGGATCGTGTCGACGAAGACGCCGAGGGACTGGATGAGCCCCTGCTGGACGGGGTGGCGCACGGTGGCGGTCGCGGCAGCGTTGGGCGCCGAGCCCATGCCTGCCTCGTTGGAGAACAGCCCGCGCCGGGCGCCGTTGAGGACGGCGGCGAGCAACCCCCCGCCGGTGCCCGCGAGCGCCTCGTCCAGCCCGAGGGCGCCGCGCACGATCATCCCGACGACGTCGGGCAGCGCGCCGAGGTTGAGGACGATGACCGACACCGCGATGAGGATGTAGACCAGCGCCATGAGCGGGGCGAGCAGCTCGGCGACCCGCGCGACGGCGCGGATGCCGCCGAAGACGACGGGCACGACGAGGAGGACGAGCAGCACGGCGGTGACCCACGCGGGCACGCCGTGGGCGGAGTCCAGGGTGGCGGCGATGGTGTTCGCCTGGACCATCTCGAAGGCGAAGCCGAAGACGAAGATGAGCAGGACGGCGAAGACCGCGCCCCACCCGCGCGAGCCGAGGCCGCGCTGGATGTAGAAGGCGGGACCGCCGCGGAAGGTGCCGTCGCGCCAGCGGACCTTGAACATCTGGGCGAGGGTGGCCTCGACGAACGCGGTGGCCATGCCGAGGAGCGCGACGACCCACATCCAGAAGATCGCGCCCGGCCCCCCGAGGGTGAGCGCGATGGCGACGCCGGCGATGTTGCCCGTCCCCACCCGGGAGCTGATGCCGATCGCGAACGCCTGGAAGGAGCTGATGCCACCGTAGCTGCCCTCCCGCGAGCGCAGGATGACCGTGATCATGCGGGTGAAGAACCGGACCTGGACGGCCCGGGTGCGGATGGTGAAGTACAGGCCGGCACCGACGAGCAGGGCGATGAGCACGTAGGTGTACAGCCCGTTGCTGACGTCCTGCAGGACGTTGTTGAGCGTCTCCAACGGTCCTCTCCCGCGGGCGGTGGCCGCCGCCAGGACGGACGACCTGGTGCGGAACGCTACCCCTGGCGGGCCGAGTCGGCGCGCCGGGACCGCTTCCCGCCGCCCGTCCGCTCCCGCGCGGAGGACCCGTCGCCGGGCCGGCCACCGGCGGCCGGGCGGCGCGGGAAGCGCAGCACGGTGACGGCGAAGACGAGCGGGACGAGCGCCGCGAGGAGGAGGCCGGTGCGCAGTCCCGAGCCGCCGTCGTCGGGCAGGGCCGCGGCCAGGCCGGCGAGGCCGCCGCCCGCCGCCTCGGCCAGCCCGCCGACGGCCGCCGGCCCGGCGGCCCCGCCCGCGTCCCCCGCGAGGGCGAGGACGGCGAACATCGCCGCGCCGCCGAAGGGGAAGCGGGCCGCGGTGAGGGAGAAGGTGCCCGGCCACAGGAGGCTGACCATGAACCCGCACGCCGCGCACGCGAGGAGGCTGACGGCGGTGACGCTGCTCGTGGCGGCCAGGACGTAGCAGGCCGCGGCGCCCAGGCTCATGACCGCGAGCGTGCGGCGCAGGTCCAGGCCCTGGCCCCACATCCCGTAGGCGAAGCGGCCCGCGCCCATGAGCAGGGCGAAGAGGCCGGGACCGAGGAGGTCACCGACCTCCTTGCCCACCCCGATCCCCTGCTCGGCGAAGAACGAGGACCACTGGACCATGGTGAGCTCGGCGGCGCCGCCGGTCATCATGAGGACGAGCGCGGCGAGGAACAGCGGCGTGCCGAGCAGCCCGCGCACGGGGGTGCGGTGCTCGTCGGGCACCGTCGCGGGCAGCGGGACGCGGGCGAAGACGACGGTGTTGACGAGCGGGACGAGAGCCCACACGAGCGGCAGCAGCGTCCACGACCCCGCCCCCACGAGCCCGAGGAGCACGGTGCTCACGACCACCGTGGCGAGCTGGCCCCAGCAGTAGAAGGAGTGGAGCAGGGCCATGCCGGAGGCCTTCTCCTCGGCGGCGCCGGGCAGGTGCTCGACGATCGGGCTGACGAGCACCTCGAGCAGCCCGCCGCCGACGGCGTAGACGGTGACGGCGAGGCACAGCCCGAGGAACGGGTCGCCGAGGGCGCCCGGCAGCACGGCGAGGAGCACGAGCCCGACGGTCGCCAGGACGTGCGCCAGGACGATGGGCCGGCGGTAGCCGACCTTGTCGACGACGAACATCGCGACGAGGTCGGTGAGCAGCTGCACCCCGAAGTTGAGGGAGGCGAGCAGGCCGAGCTGGGCGACCGGGATGTCGTACTGGGTGTGGAAGACGACGAACAGCAGCGGGGCGAGGTTGTTGACGATCGCCTGGACGACGTAGCCGGTGTACCCGGCGCGTCGGGTGCCGACGTAGGCGCGCGGCGCGGTGTCCTGGGTCATCGGCTCCGTCCTCGGGGTGTGGGGCTGTGCCCGCTCACGCTACGGCCCCGCGGTGCAGGATCCAGCGATCGGCGGGACAGGAGTGGTCGCCGTGCCGCGCGAGCGCCACGTCCGGCCGTGCGGGCGCCAGGTCCGGCCGCGCGGGGGGCCGGAGCGGTCGCGCGACCTCTGCGAGACTTGCCCCGTGACGACCCACGAGCTCAACGCCCTGCTGGACCGCCTCGACGACGAGGCCGGCGAGGGCGGGGACCTCGATCCCGACGCCCTCTACGAGGGGTTCGCCGCGTGGGCCGAGGGCACCGGTCGTCCGCTCTACCCCCACCAGGAGGAGGCGCTCCTGGAGATCGCGACCGGCTCGCACGTCATCGTCTCCACCCCCACCGGCTCGGGGAAGACGATGATCGCCCTCGCCGCGCACACCGTGGCCCTGGCGCGCGGGCAGCGCACGTACTACACCGCCCCGCTCAAGGCGCTGGTGAGCGAGAAGTTCTTCGACCTCGTCTCGCTGTTCGGCTCGCGCAACGTCGGCATGGTCACCGGTGACTCGGCGATCAACCCCGAGGCGCCGATCATCTGCTGCACCGCGGAGATCCTCGCCAACCAGGCGCTGCGCGAGGGCGCGGCGACCGACGTCGGCGTCGTCGTCATGGACGAGTTCCACTTCTACGCCGACCCGCAGCGCGGCTGGGCGTGGCAGGTCCCGCTCCTCGAGCTGACGAACGCCCAGTTCGTCCTCATGTCCGGCACCCTGGGTGACGTCTCCTTCTTCGAGCGCGACCTCGCCCGGCGCACGGGCCGGGAGGTCGCCGTCGTCGCCGACGCCGAGCGTCCCGTCCCGCTGACCTTCGACTACTCCCTCGAGCCGATCCAGGACCTCCTCGTCCGGCTCGTGCAGCAGGGCCGCTCCCCTGTGTACGTCGTCCACTTCGCGCAGAAGGACGCCGTCGAGCGGGCGCAGTCGCTCACCTCGGTCAACATCGCCTCCCGCGAGCGCCGCGCGGAGATCGCCGCGGCGATCGGCGACTTCCGCTTCGCCAACGGCTTCGGCCAGACGCTCTCCCGGCTGCTGCGCGTGGGCATCGGGGTCCACCACGCGGGGATGCTGCCGCGCTACCGGCGGCTCGTCGAGCGCCTCACGCAGGCCGGGCTGCTCGCCGTCGTCTGCGGCACCGACACCCTGGGCGTGGGCATCAACGTGCCGATCCGCACGGTCGTGCTCACGTCGCTGACGAAGTTCGACGGCGAGCGCTCGCGCCACCTCACGGCGCGCGAGTTCCACCAGATCGCCGGACGGGCCGGCCGCGCCGGGTTCGACACGACCGGGGAGGTCGTCGTCCAGGCGCCCGAGCACGTCATCGAGAACGCCAAGGCGCTGGCCAAGGCGGGCGACGACGAGAAGAAGCGCCGCAAGATCGTGCGGAAGAAGGCGCCGGTCGGCCTCGTCAACTGGACCGACAAGACGTTCGAGCGGCTGCGTGACGCCGAGCCCGAGGCGCTGACCAGCCAGTTCTCCGTCACCCACACGATGGTGCTCTCGGTCATGGCCCGCCCGGGCGACCCGGTGCAGGCGATGTACAAGCTGCTCACCGACAACCACGAGCCGCCGACGGCGTGGAACCCGCACCTGCGCCGGGCGGCGGAGATCTACCGCTCGCTCAAGGCGGCCGGCGTCGTCGAGCACGCCGACGCCGCGTGGCGCCGCGCCCACCCCGGCGAGCCCTACGTCCGCCTCACCGTGGACCTGCCGCGCGAGTTCGCGCTCAACGCGCCGCTGTCGCCGTTCGCGCTGGCGGCCATCGACCTGCTCGACGAGGACTCCCCCGACTTCGCCCTCGACGTCGTCTCGGTCATCGAGGCCACCCTCGAGAGCCCGCGCCCGCTCCTGTACGCCCAGCAGCGCCACGCGCGCGGCGAGGCGATCGGGGCGATGAAGGCCGAGGGCATGGAGTACGAGGAGCGGATGGAGGCGCTGGAGGAGATCACCTGGCCCCGCCCGCTCGCCGACGTCCTCGAGGCGGCGCTGGCGACCTACCGGCAGACCAACCCGTGGGTGGTCGGCTACGAGCTCCAGCCGAAGTCGGTGGTGCGCGAGATGGTGGAGAACGCGATGACGTTCTCCGAGCTGGTCTCGCGCTACGACGTCGGCCGTTCGGAGGGGGTCGTGCTGCGCTACCTCACCGACGCCTACCGGGCGCTGCGCCAGGTGGTCCCCGACCGCGCCCGCACCGAGGAGGTCGAGGAGATCATCACCTGGCTCGGTGACCACGTGCGCTCGATCGACTCCAGCCTCCTCGACGAGTGGGAGTCGCTGTCGAGCGGCGCGCTGTCCCCCGGGGAGCCGACCACGGACACCGCCGACGTCGTCGAGCGCCGCTTCGGGGAGGGCCCCGACGGCGAGCCGGTCGCCTTCACCCGTAACCGCCACGCCTTCCGGGTGGCCGTGCGCAGGGCGATGTTCACCCGGGTGGAGCTGCTCGCCCGCGAGCACTACGAGCCGCTCGGTGCGATGCACGCGGCCGACGGCTGGGACGCCGCCCGGTGGGAGGCGGCGATGGACCCGTACTGGCAGGACTACGACTGGCTCGGCACCGACGCGTCGGCCCGCTCCTCCGGCATGGCGACCGTGGACGAGCATCCCTCGCGCGAGGACCTGCTGCGCGCCGGCCTGCCGGAGGACGACGACGCCGCCCTCGACCGCGCGGCTCAGGGCCGGCTGTGGCTCGTGCGCCAGACGCTGGAGGACCCCGAGGGCGACCACGACTGGGGCATCTGGGCGACCGTCGACCTCGACGCCAGCGACGAGGCGGGCGGCGCCGTCGTGCGCATCCTCGCGGTCGGTCCGCGATGAGCCGGCACCGAGCGCGCGTCTCCCGCGCGAGCGCGGGTGGCACGGCGCCCGCGCTCGGCGAGCTCACCCGCGGTCGGGTGGCCGGGGCCGCGCGGTGAGCCGGAACCGGCCGGCGGGGACGCCGGCGTTGCGGGCGCTGGGGGCCGCGGAGGTCGCCCACACGGTGCGCGAGTACGCGCACGACCCGCGCAGCGAGCTGTCCTACGGCCTGGAGGCGGCACATGCGCTCGGGGTCGATCCGGCGCGGGTGCTCAAGACGCTCGTCGCCGACGTCGACGGCCGGCTCGTCGTGGCCGTCGTGCCCGTGTCCGGCGAGCTGGACCTCAAGGCGCTCGCCGCGGCGGTGGGCGGCAAGCGGGCGGTGATGGCGGACAAGGCCGCGGCGGAGCGGGCAACGGGCTACGTCGTCGGGGGCATCTCCCCGCTCGGGCAGCGCCAGCGCCTGCCCGTCGTCGTCGACTCCACCGCCCTGGACCACGCGACGGTGCTGGTGAGCGCCGGGCGTCGCGGGGTGGACGTCGAGCTCGCGCCCGCCGACCTCCTCGCGCTCACCGGCGCGAGCACCGCCCGGCTGGGCCGGCCGTGAGCCGCCGCCGCGCATGGACAATCCCCGAGCCGGACGTCCCGCCGCACCTGGAGCCGGCCGACGTCGCGGACCTCGACGACGCGACCGTCTCCGCCGTCGACCTCACCGGCGCCGTGGTGCCCGGGCTGCGCGAGGCGCAGGTGGACGGCAGCGACCTGAGCCGGATCCGTGCGGGCTCTGCCCGGTGGGAGCGGGTGACGCTCGCGGACTGCCGCCTGGATGGCGCGGACCTCGCCAACCTCGTGTGGCGCGACGGCTCGCTGCTGCGCTGCTCGCTGCGCGAGGTGCGGATGACCGGCGCACTGCTCGCCCGGGTGCGGCTGCGCTCGGTGCTGCTCGAGGGCGCCCAGGCGACGCTGACGACGTGGCAGGGCGTCCGGATGCGCAGCGTCGTGCTGCGCGGCTGCGACCTGCGCGAGGCGACGTTCCACGACACGGTGCTCGAGGACGTGCTCCTCGAGGACTGTGTGCTCAGCGGGGCGCAGCTGTCCGGCCTGCAGTGCCGCGACGTCCAGCTGCGCGGCTGCCGGCTCGACGGCGTGGCCGGGGTGGGGGCGCTGCGCGGCGCCCGGCTCGCCGAGGAGGACGCGGCGGCGCTGCTGCCCGCCCTCGCCCGCGAGCTCGGCATCGCCATCGGCGGCTGAGCGGCGGGGCCAGGGCCGGTTGTCCGCCTCGACGTCCGGCATTCCGCGACGCACCGGACGTGCCAGGGCCCTACGTCCCATCGCAAGGACCATCGTCACTGGACGTCCCGGCCCGCCGCGCGGGAGGCTGGGCGCACACCGACGTCAGGGAGGCCACCATGCCCAAGCAGAAGCAGAAGCAGAAGAAGCAGTGGAAGGACATGAGTGGCCCGCAGCGGGGCGTGGCGATCGCCATGGGGTCGGTGCAGCTCGCGCTGGCCGTCTCCGCGTGGGCGGACCTCGCCACCCGTCCGAAGGCCGAGGTCAACGGCAAGAAGGGCATCTGGGCGCTGGTCATCGCGGTCAACTGGGTGGGCCCGGTCGCCTACTTCGTCAAGGGCCGCAAGAAGTCCTGATGTCCGTCGTCAAGATCAACGCCATCTCCGTCCCGGAGGGCGCCGGGCCCGAGCTCGAGGCGCGCTTCGCCGCGCGCAAGCACGCCGTCGACTCCGCACCGGGCTTCGAGGGCTTCCAGCTGCTGCGGCCGGTGGCCGGGGAGGACCGGTACTTCGTCGTCACCACGTGGGCGAGCCAGGCCGACTTCGAGGCGTGGCGCGACTCGCGGGAGTTCGGCGCGGGTCACGGCGGGGGCGGCCGGCCGGTCGCCTCGGGCGCGGACCTCCTGGAGTTCGAGGTCGTCGACCTGTAGCCCTCACCCGCCGCCGACGTGGATGGTCGGGCGCCGGCGCGGGTCGGGCTCCACACGCCGCAGGATCTCGCGGACCATGATCGGGGTGTCCCCCTGCCCGAGGAACAGGAAGCGCAGCAGGTGGTGGACCGGTGAGCCCTCGGACCACGCGAAGTAGCAGTGCGGCCGGGTCCCGGTGGCGGCGGCGAGCGCGAGGAGGATCCCGGCGATCGCGTTGGGCACGGCGGGGCTGTGCACCTGGAGCACCCGGTAGCCCGAGACCTGCACGCCGTGGACGCGCAGGTCCTCGCTGAAGCGTGACGGGTCATCGACGACGACCTCGAGGAACAGCTCGTGGGCGCCGCTGGGCAGCGGGTTGAGCCAGTGCTGCTCGCTCTCCTTGTCCACGTAGCGTTGCTGCCCGCCGCGGAGCGGCTTCTTCGCGACGACGTACAGCGTCCCGTCGTGGCGCAGCGCGTCGGCGATGTAGCGGCGGGCCGCGTCGTCGAGGGTGATGGTGCCGACGCGCAGCTCGATGGTGCGCGCCGCCCGGGAGACGAGGGAGGTGACGACGATGACGCCGACGAAGACCGCGGCGATCGCGATGCCGTCGGGGTGCAGGACGATGTTGTCGACGAGCGCGTACCCGAGCGCGAGGGACAGCAGGCCGAAGCCGGCGGTGGCCCTGCGCCGTCGTCGGCGGCGGGCGGAGATCGTGACGGCGACGGCGGCCGAGGCCATCATCGCGAGGATGCCGGTGGCGTAGGCACCGGCCTGGGTGTCGACGTCGGCGCGGAAGATCACGGTGAGGACGACGGCGAGCGCACCGTAGACGAGGACGACGGGCCGCACCGCCCGCCCCCACTCGGGCACCATGCCGTAGGCCGGCAGGTAGCGCGGGACGATGTTGATGAGCCCGGCCATGGCCGAGGCGCCGGCGAACCAGAGGATGAGGATCGTGCTGATGTCGTAGAGGGTGCCGAAGCCCTCCCCGAGCAGCCCGTGGGCGAGGTAGGCCAGGGCGCGGCCGTTCGCCTCGCCGCCGGGCGCGAACTCCTCGGGCGGGATGAGGAGGGTGGTGACGAGGCTGGTGGCGAGGAGGTAGGCGGACATGATGAGCGCCGCCGTCGTGAGCAGGGTCTGGGTGTTGTGCACCCGCCCGCGCACGCCGCGCCGGTCCCCGCCGTCGACGAGCGGCATCATGCTCACGCCCGTCTCGAACCCGGACAGCCCGAGGATGAGGAGCGGGAAGGCGAGGACGACGTCGGAGATCCCGGTGGTGAGCGGGGTGGTGGTGACGAGCTGCCACCAGGAGCTCGTCACGCCCTGCCGGTCGGCGAGCTCGACCGCGCTCGCGCCGATGACGACGACGTTGAGCACGAGGAAGAGCCCGACGACGGGGATCGCGAGGGAGATCGCCTCGGTGAACCCGAGGAGGAACACACCGACGAGGACGACGAGCAGGACGACGGTGACGGCGACGGCGTGCCCCTCGAGCACGTCCGGGGCGAGCGGGCTCTCCAGCACGTGGACGGTGGCGTCGGCGGCGGAGAGGGTGATGGTGACGATCCACGACGTGACGACGAACCCGAGCAGCGCGAGGACGAAGAACTTGCCCCGCCAGAACGGCAGGAGGTGCTCGAGCATGGCGATGGAGCCCTGGCCGTGCGGGCTCTCGCGGGCCACCTGCCGGTACATCGGCAGCACCCCGAAGAGGGTAAGCCCGACGATGACGAGGGTGGCCAGCGGGGAGAGCGCGCCGGCGGTGAGGGCGGCGATGCCGGGCAGGTAGGCGAGGGTGGAGAAGTAGTCGAGGCCGGTGAGGCACATGACCTTCCACCACGCGTGGGTGCGCTGGGCGGGGCTGGGTGTCTGCGGCCCGGCGGGTGAGACCTCGTGGCGCAGCAGCCAGCCGACGACGGCGTTGCGCGGGGCGGGCCGGCGCACCGGGCTGGGGAGCCGGTTGGGAATGCGGGACTGCGCGGCGGGGGCGCCGTGGCTCGTCCTCGTGCGTTCCGAGCGTCGCAGCTGACGAGGTGCTGCGCCGTCGGGTCCATGGACCACGGCGTGACTGTACGCCTCGCCGGGGCGGGGCGCTACGGGGTGTTGACACCGATGTCGGCGGGTCCTGGCGAGGGCCACCGGGCCGTGCTCGGGACCGCCGGAGGTGCGTGCCGAGACCCCTTCCCCCAGGGTCCACGGCGCCCTACGGTGGGGCTTGTGGCTCCTGGAGGTGGGACTGGTCCCGCACGGCCCGGACGAGTGCGGCAGTGGCGGCACGCCGCCCGCCGGCGCCTGTACCGGGGCGGGCGCGCGGGACCGTTCGCCGCCGCCCTCAACCGGTTGTCCGCCGTCCAGTTCGCGGCCGGGGTGCTCTCACCGAGCCAGGCGATGACGATGGAGGTGCGCGGACGGCGGACCGGGCGCGTCATCTCCTTCCCGGTGGCCGTCGCCGACCTCGACGGCGAGCGGTACGTCGTCTCGATGCTCGGCGAGGGCGTGAGCTGGGTGCACAACCTGCGCGCCGACAACCGGGCGGTACTGCGCCGCCGGGGCTCGGAGCTCGTGCGCCTGGAGGAGGTGCCGACCGACCGGCGGGCGCCGGTCCTGCGCCGCTACCTGGCGATCGCGCCGGGGGCGCGGGCGCACGTGCGGGTCGACCGGTCGGCGCCGCTCACGGAGTTCGCGCGGGTCGCCGGCGACTACCCGGTGTTCCGGGTGAGTCACGTGCGCTCGCTACGGCGCTGACCCGGCGCAGGCGCGCGGGCCGTGGGCCGCGTGCGAACCGGCCGGCGTCGAGCTGGCCGGCGAGGAGCGCGGTGAGCGCGAGCGCGAACCCGGCGAGCTGCCCGGCGGCGAGCGTCTCCCCGAGCACGAGCGCCCCGATGGCGGCGGCGACGAGCGGGGAGAGCAGCCCGAGCATGGCGGTGGCGGTGACGGGCAGCCGGCGGATGCCGCGGAACCACAGGGCGTAGGCGAGGAACCCGCCGACGGTGCCGAGCCACACGTAGCCGGCGACGGCGCCGCCGTCGATCCCGGGCGGCACCCCCTCGGCGAGGGCGACGAGCGGGAGGAGGACGAGCCCGCCCGCGGCGAGCTGCCACCCCGCGTAGGCGAGCGGGCCGACGCCGGGCGGCGCGCCCCACCGCTTGGTGAGCGTGACACCCAGCGCCATCGAGCCGGCACCCGCGAGCCCGGCGAGGACGCCGGCGCCGTCGAGCCGCGCCGTCGGCTCCAGGACGACGAGCCCGATCCCGACGACGCCGACCACGCTCCATGCCGAGCGCCACCGGGAGGGCCGCTCGCGCAGCACGACGACGGCGAGCCCGGCGACGACGAGCGGCTGGACGGCGCCGAGCGTGGCGGCGACCCCGCCGGGGAGGCGCTCGGCGGCGACGAAGAGCAGCGGGAAGAACGCGCCCATGTTCAGCGCCCCGAGGACGGGCGCCTTCCACCACCACTCACCCGCCGGGAGCCGTCGGGTGAGCAGGACGAGGAGCAGCCCGCCGGGCAGCGAGCGCATGAGCGCGGCGAAGAGCGGGTGGTCGGGCGGGAGGAGCTCGGTGGTCACCACGTAGGTGGTGCCCCAGGCCATCGGCGCGAGGGCGGTGACGGCGACGAGGAGCGGGGCAAGGGCGCGGGCCGGTGCCGGGCCGAGGGTGCTGGGCGGTGCCATGTGTCCCAGCCTCGGCCCGCACCGATCAATCCGTCCAACACCTGGTTGCGATCAGAACTATCGCCCGCGACGATAGCCGGGTGGAGCTACGCCAGCTGCGTTACGCCGTCGCCGTCGCGGAGACGAGGAACTTCACCCGCGCTGCGGCGCAGTGCTTCGTCGCCCAGTCCGCGCTGAGCCAGCAGGTGCGCACCCTGGAGCGCGAGCTGGGGGTGGCGCTGTTCGCGCGGACGAGCCGGCGGGTGGAGCTGACCCCGGCCGGGGAGGCGTTCCTGCCGGCGGCGCGGGAGTGCCTGGAGGCGGCCGAGCGGGCGGCGGTGGAGGCGGCGGCCGCCGTCGGGCAGGTGCGTGGGCGGCTCGCGGTGGGGATCACGCCGACCGTCGTCGCGCTCGACATCCCCGCCGTCCTCCAGCGTTTCCGGGAGCGGCACGGCGCGGTGCAGGTGAGCCTGCAGGTGGGCTCGAGCGACACGATGGCGGCGCAGGTGGCTGCGGGCACGCTCGACGTCGCGGTGCTCGGGCTGCGGGAGGGGCTGCAGCCGCGCGGGGTGGAGTCCCGCGAGCTGGACCGGCAGCGGCTGGTGGCCGTCCTGCCTCCCTCGCACGCGCTCGCGGCGCGCGAGGAGGTGGCACTGGGCGACCTGGCCGGGGAGACGTTCGCGGACTTCCCGCGCACGTCGCCGGGGCGGGCGCAGAGCGACCACGCGTTCGCGACGGCGGGGCTCGAGCGGGAGGTCGCCTACGAGGTGACGTCCGCGGAGCTCATGCTCAGCCTCGTCGCGCAGGGACTGGCGGTCGCGCTGCTCGCCGAGGCGATCGCCGTGCGTAACCCGGCGGTGCGGACGGTGCGGGTGACCGACGGCCCGGTGCGGGTGGAGCACCTGGCCTGGAGCGGGTTCAACCCCTCCCCCGCCACGCGCGCGTTCCTCGCGATGCTGGAGGACGCGCCATCGGAGTGAGGGCTGCGCGGGTTCAGCCCTGCTTAGCGGCGGCCTTCATCGCGCGCTTGGTCTCGCGCACCTGGAGCAGGGAGTCCTCGTCGGTGACGTCGGCGATCGACCGGCGCGCCCCGTCCTCGCCGTACGCGCCGGCGGCCTCGCGCCAGCCGGGAGCCTGGAGCCCGCACTGCTTGCCGAGGAGCGCGAGGAAGATCCTGGCCTTCTGCTCGCCGAACCCGGGCAGCTTCTTGAGGCGGCGCAGGATCTCGGCGCCGTCGGGGTCGCCGTCGGTCCACAGGCGGGCGACGTCGCCGTCGTAGTCCTCGACGACGGCGGCGCTGAGCGCGACGATCCGCTTGGCCATGGAGCCGGGGTAGCGGTGCACGGCGGGGGTCTGGCGCATGGCCTCGGTGAGCTCGTCGGGGTCCATCGCGGCGAGCCGGGCGGCGTCGAAGCCGCCGAGGCGCTGCTGGAGCTTGTACGGCCCGGCGAAGGCGGTCTCCATGGCGACCTGCTGGTCGAGCAGCATCCCGATGATGAGCGCGAGCGGGTCGGTGGACAGGAGGTGGTCGGCGTCGGCGTCGCCCGTGAAGTGCAGCTCGTGGTCCATGGCCCGATCCTCCCACCGTTGCCGCCACCGGCCCATCCCGATGTCAGTGGTCGCTGGGACGATGGGAGCACAAGGCAGGCAGGGCTACTCGCAGGGAGGTGAGGGTCGTGGTCGCAGCACCGGTGGTCGAGGAGTCGGCGGTGGAGCGTGCCTTCGCCTCGCTCGTCGAGTACCTCGACTTCGACGGCGTCCGCCTGGTCCGGGCGTCCGCGTCCCGTGCCACCTCCCCCGAGAGCGACGACGACGCCGCCCCTCTCGCGCGTCCGGCTGTCGCCGCAGCGCCGCTCGCCCGGTCGACGGTGAGGGCACGGGTCCGGGAGTCTTCCGCCGCCTGCACCCCCGCCGTCGAGCGGCCGGCCGTATCCCGGACGAGCACGCCGGGTCCCCAGTCCCGCGGGGCCACCTCTCTCGGCGCTGCCGTGCGACCGGCCGCCTGCGACCCGGTGGCAGACCTCGAGGCGATGCTCGCCGCGGCGGCGTCGCTCAGCGGCACGCCGTGGCACGAGGTCGGTGGCCGGCGCGTGCACGAGGCACTGGACCTGCTGGAGCAGCTGGACCGGCGACTCACCGGGCTGCGGGCGGGCGTGGTCGCCACGATCGAGGCGGAGGGCCTGTGGGCGCTGGACGGGCAGCGCACCGTCCAGGCGTGGCTGCGGGAGCGGACCGACACGACCGCAGGGGCGGCGTCGCGGCAGGTGCGTCACGCGCGGGCGCTGCGTGACCACCTCCCGCTCACCCGGAAGGCGCTGGAGGCGGGCGAGGTGAGCGGTGAGCACGTGACGGTGCTCGTGCGCGAGGCGCTGCACACCGACCGGCTGCGCGCCCAGCTCGGCGAGGAGCATGTGGGCGAGGCGTTCCTCGTCGAGCAGGCGAAGGCGCTGGACGCCGCCGCGTTCACCAGGCTGGTCAAGCACTGGGCGGTCTCGGCGGACCCGGAGTCCGCCGACCGCGCGTGGCGCGAGGCGGGCACGAAGGAGCAGCTCACCCTGTCCCGCACACTCGACGGCTACCACCTGGCGGGGTGGCTGGACGAGGTCTCGGGGCAGCTCGTGGACACGGCGCTGCGGTCCCACCTGGGCAGGAAGTCGAAGGACGACGATCGCACCCCGGCCCAGCGCCGCGCCGCCGCGCTCACCTCGCTGGCCCGCCAGTCGCTGGACGCCGGCCTGCAGGGGGCACACTCCCGCATTCGTCCGCACCTCACGGTGACCACCTCGCTGGAGACGCTGCGGGCGCTGGCGGCCGCGAGCGGCTCGCCGGTGCCGCCGCGCCGCTCGGACGGCACCCCGCATGAGGCGGGCACGGACTTCGGCTTCTGGTCCGACACCGCGCTCACCGCGCCTGGTGGTCCGCGGGACCCGGGCCGCGGTGAGGACCTGTTCGAGCTGTCGGAGGAGGCGCGCCGTTGGATGGAGACGTGGCAGCCGGGCGACGAGCACGTCATCTCCACGACGATCGACCCGCGGGTGATGACGGGCGTCGAGCCCGCCACCCTGGAGGACGGCACCCCGGTCCCGCCGGCGCTGCTGGCCCGCCTGGCGTGCGAGTCGGGGCTGTCGCGGGTGGTGTTCGGCCCGAACTCGACGGTGTTGGACGTCGGCCGCGAGCAGCGGATCTTCCCGGCGCACATGACCCGGGCGATCATCGCCCGCGACGGCCACTGCCAGTACCCGGGTTGCCACGAACCACCGGGCTTCGGCGAGATCCACCACTCGCTGCAGTGGTACCGCGACCACGGCCCCACGAGCGTGGAAACCGGCATCCTCCTGTGCTGGCACCACCACGACTGGGTCCACTCCCAGAACATCACCATCGTCCGCTCCGGCGGCCAGTGGCACTTCTACCGCCGAAACGGCTGGCGCATGGGCGCGGAGTCCGGGGAGGACGACCCGCCCTCCGAGTCAAGGGGACAGGCCTGTCTACCTGAGGCGTCAAGCTCCTGAGCGAGGTTCGCCGTGGCGGTCGCAGGGATCTCCGCCGACACTCCGATCCCGGTCAGCCGGGTCTGCTGCACGGATAGGTGACAGGTTGGGCCGCACTGCCTGAGTGGCTGGCGCGGCTCAGACCCCGGCCTCATCGCCGTGGACCCCGCCGACGTGGACGCCCTACTCGCCCCCGTGGGCGGTGATGAGCGGTGACCGAGCAGCAGCGCAGCGGGATCGCTAACGTCCTCGCTAGCGCCGCACAGTACGAACGCGAGCTCATCGGCGTCCCCACCCGGGAGGGCATGGCGCAGCGGAAGGCTGAGGGAGTCATCCTTGGCAGGCCGCGCACCATGAGCGACGAGACCGTCGCCCGCATTCGAGCCGGCCGGGAGGCTTGCCTCTCCCTGCGGAAGATCGCTGATGCACTCACCGCTGAGGGCGTGCCGACGACGCAGGGCGGGGCAGCGCTGGTACGCCTCGACGGTACGGGCGGTGCTCGCGCAGCAGAGCTGCACTCCCGAACGACACAAGTCTGTCGGAACCCACGCGTACCCTTCCAGTAAACGGACGGCGGGCCGCCTAATAGGTGGCCCCTGGGCGAAGGGATCGACGTGGGACTGCTGGACCTGTTCAGGAAGCCGAAGCAAAGCACCGCTGCTCCAGCGCCGAAGGCACCACCCAAGCGAGAATCCCGTGCGCAATTCGACATCGACCCGTCACGGCGGGTGCACGTCATTCAGGACCCGGAAATGGAAGACCTCGAAGTCGAAGGCGAATCGTATCGCCGCGAGGCGTTCAAGACCCTGTTCCTGCGGGCGGGGCGGGCAAGCGGCGGCGTAATCTCGCGGACCGCCCTTCTCGTACCCGAACCGAAGAACCAGTACGACCGGAACGCGGTCGCCATCATCGTTGATGACCTCCACGTCGGCTACCTCGCCCGCGAGTACGCGCAGGCCTTGTCCCGCCCCACCCGAGAGTCGATTGCAGAGGGCATTCAGCCCGCTGTCCCGGCCCGAATCTGGGCGGTGCCGGACGGCGGCACCTGGCGTGCCCGCGTCACGCTCGAGTTCACCGGAGCGTCCGGTGAGGACCGCGACTTCGCCCGTGAGGAAGCGGAGAACCGTGAGCGCATCGCTCTCCAGGATCGCGCCCGGGACGTGAGCATGGTCCGCAGCAAGCCCTTCACCTGGTGGCGGGGCGACGTGAACAACCTCAAGCGCGCGGAAAAGTACGAGCAGGCACTGAAGCTCCTGCACGAGTGCATCGAGGCTGCCGAGAAGGAGGCGGGCGTCATGGGCGGGCCGCCCCAGCAGTGGCCGACCGAGCAGGCCGCAATTGTTTACCGGAAGGTCAAGGATGCATCCGGTGAGGTGGCAGTCATTCGCCGCTACGAGGAAGCCTGCCCACCTGGCGAGTTCCCCGACAAGATCGCCGAGCGGCTGCATAAGGCTGAGCGGCTTCTCAACCGAGAGCAGCCCACTGCCGGCTCGATCAGCGAATGACGCCCCCGGCACGGAGGCGCAGGGTCGGCGATCAGTCCGAAGACGCCTGGCGTGAGCGTCTCGAGGAGTGTGTCGCAGCCGTGCGTGCATGGGAGCAGCGCATGGGCGATCCCGACCCAGTGGAGCTCGGGAGCTCGCTCGCCGCTGACGACGCCCTGGAGTCGGGCTACCTGCTAAGCACGGTCGCCTGGTACGGCATCACGACGGCTATGGACCACCTCTTGCTCGCAGCCGACGACCTCACGAACGCAGACGCTCCGCTGCGCCCGTCCGCGTTCTTCACGGTCACGCGCGCCGCGCTCTTAGGGGCGTCACAGTCGGTCTGGGTACTCACCGGGAACCGAACGGAACGGCTCAACCGTGCCCGCAGCGTCATGGCTGACGAGCGAAAGCTCCACGCGACATTCCTCAGTGACTACACGAAGGACCCGGTGATCGCCAAGGACGTATCCGCCGACTTCTTGACGCTGATCGAGGCAACTGTAGAGCGGCTCGATGAGGACAAGAAGCGGCTCCTGAAGGCGCGGGCGGACGGCGGCTACAAGGGCACCTTCGAGTCCACGGCAATGATGAGGGCGGCGGCTCAGCACTTGGCTGGCCGGGACGACTGGCAACGTCGGGCGCTGGCCTACGAATGGCGGATGAGCAGCGCGGCAGCGCACGCGCGAATGTGGCCGTTCCACGTTCGGCCGACGGACAGCACCCCCTTGCCGGGCGGCGGCGGCGAAATCAGGCGGCTCTCGTCATCGCTGCAGGAAGTCGTGCAGTCGTTCGGTGCTGCCGTGCTGATGCTGAACGAGGCATGGCGACTGTGGGATCTCCGGCGCACAGCACCCTTGAAGCGGCAGACGGAGGGGCAGATGCCACTCATACGGCGCTGTCGGCCCGCCCACCCCACCCAATCGAGCACTACAACGAAACGTTAACTATCGAGGTACGGAGCATCATGACGAACTTTTGGTGGGTCAACCAAGGTGTGACCTACAAGGAGGAGCGGAGCGAAGGCATCCTTTGGGCCCCAATGCGGACTGCGGATAGCAAAGGAACACGCGCCTTCTGGGACAGCCTGGACAAAGTTGAGATCGGCGATGTAGTCATTCACTATGCCGGCCAGGCCGTGAAAGCGGTAAGTTCCGTTTCATCGCTCGCCGTGCCGACCCGCCGACCATCTAGCCTGCCCAGCGATATGTGGGAGCAAGATGGTCGCCTTGTGAGGGTTGCATACGCTGACGTCGCCCCACCGATCCATCGTGAGCAAATCCCGACAGATTGGCGAATCAACGAGCCACCGAGCGGACCCTTCCAGGTGAATGCCGGCGTCAAGCTGGGCTACCTCTTTCCGTTGTCAGAAGCGTTCTTCGACGCTTTCAGCGCCCGCTTCGGTGCCCGCTTCTCGCTACGAGCCGCAGCAGTGCCATCATTGCCCGCCGAGGCGCTTGTCGGAGCTGCAGACTTGCTGCGTCGACTTATTGGCGTCCCACTGACCACGCTGACAGGTCGCACGAACATTATTCTGGGCGTCACTAACGGTAATGCAATTGTCCAGACGGACAAATCGCTCAACGGTTCCTCCGTCCCCGTGTCCGACGTGCAGCATGCACTCGAGAAACTCGCTACCGATGGGGCCGTCACGATCCACCCTGATGATGTCGGCTATCGCAGCGCCTTCATTGGAGCCGTACTTTCAACACTGCCCGGGGCTGCGTGGGCAGGCTCTCCGCCGGTACTTCGGATTGCTGAGCCCACTCCAGGTGACGCTGCCTCTGGCCAGCCGTCTAGCGAGGAGGGCCGCGACAATCTCACCTTCCAAGGTGATCTTTCCATTGCCGTGACAGGCGTAGCGCGAGGCGAACAGGCGAAGCTTCGTCGACGGCTCTTCGGCAGCGCCACCGTTGCTAGCTGCGCCTTGTGCGGCGAGCGCTACCCGGTGAGGTTCCTTTGGGCAGCACACATAAAAAGACGAGCTGTGTGCTCAGACCCCGAGCGGAGAGATATCGCGAACGTGGCCATGCCAGCGTGCGTCTTCGGCTGTGACGCACTTTTCGAATCGGGTTACGTAACAGTGGACACGTCGGGTCGCCTGCGCACGGCACAAGTTGCTGAGACAGCAGCCATCAACACGCGCCTGTCCGAGCTCGAAGGTCGTCCTTGCTCCTCTTACACCGCCGCGAGTGCTTCGTACTTCGAATGGCATCGCGAAAACATGTGGGTGGGCATGAGTTCAACACAGGAGCTCACTGCGGTTGCCCAAGCTTAATAAGCCGCCGCCCCACCCCTAAACCAGCACGAGGAGTGATTCCGCAGATGCCTAATGACTTCAACACCTTCTATGGGGAACTGAGGATGCTCACAATGCGACTTAGGCGTGCACAGCGCGATGAGTCAATGACCCCCACTCAGATTCGGGATCTCGAGAAGAAGGCGAACGCGCTAATCGACGGCTACTCCGGGGATTGGCTGCACTACGCTGACGCCAGCTATGACGCGTGCACAAGCACGGAATCGGCATTCATGCGCGAGCACAACAGGGCGATGGTCGGGCTGATGGCACTTGAAGCTCGACGACCAGGCGAGCAATCTATTACACGTGATGAGCTCGTCCGCCGACTTCGCGATCTCAAAGAGACTTTCATCCGGCTTGACCGCACGATCCCTACACGGGTACAGACCTACATGGGCTCTTATGCTGCCAACCTGGCCTACATCGAAGAGGAGTTGGCCGGGCTCGCACCCGCAGCGGCCGAGGGCCGGGCTGAGAATTCTGGCTGCTACCTCGCCACCGCAGTGTATGGCTCGTACGACTGCGAACCGCTCTGGACCCTGCGCCGCTACCGGGACGAGGGGCTTGCGAAAACCGCTGCCGGCAGGGCGTTCATCCATTGCTACTACGCCACAAGCCCTGCCTTTGTCCGCACTCTTGGCCGCGTCCATGCCGTCCAGGCACCGATAAGGGCGCTACTCAATATTTGGGTCAGTCGCCTTGAGGCCCGGGGTTATGCGAGCCAGCCCTACGCCGACCCGGACAGCACAGCTGCTTAGCACCCGGGCGCTGCCTTCAATGTCGGGGACAGGGCGCGAGATCGGCCACGCTCGCAATCCCGAAAACGGACCCGGTCAGGCCAGTTTGGTCGTATCGTCGTGAGCCGTGACGGAGAACATCGAACGGTCATCCCCTCCCCGACGAGACACCCGCATTGCCTCGGTTGTCTGGGCTACAATCTTCGTCGCTCTGTCGCTGGGCATGATCTGGGCGCTCTACGGCAGCTCACTCAGCAAGCTCACGTTCGCAGGTTTCACTCCCATGGCGTGCGCCGTGATGTACGCACGGAAGACCTTCGAAGCAGCTGACGGCGAACGGTCGTTGTACCGATCACGAAGGGAACATGCTGAACAAGCCGCCAGGCAATCAAGCTTGTGGATTGCAGGCGCGACTATCTCCACGCTATTTATCGGGTGGTTCGCAGGAGTGGCAGCAATGGAGAAGCTAGTGTTTTGAACCTGGCGAAGACTAGCCCAAGCCCGCCGGCCGCTCCGACCGGGACGCACAGCGGCTCGCGGTGCGGCTCGGCGAGGACGTTCCTTAGGCAGCCAGTTGTACTCGGCCATCAGGTTGGTGACACTCGGGTGATCGGGGGCTGGCCGGCGAGTGCGGTGTGGCGGCGTTCAGTGTTGTAGGTGTGCAGCCATGGGGCAAGGGCGTCGCGGCGGTGCTGGTTGCTGGTGAAGGCGTGGCGATAGGCCCACTCGGTTTGCAGGGTGCGGTTGAAGCGTTCGACCTTGCCGTTCTGCCAGGGGCAGTGGGGGTCGGATGAACTTCTGCACCGCCCCAGTTGGGCGACCGCGTCGGTGAAGGCGCGCCCGTGGCGGTAGGCAAAGACGTCAAGTTCTTCGACTGTGGGCGCACCACCGCCAAGATTGGCAAGGTTCACGTACGCGAGCGCTCGCACGATGTAGTCAGGGATAGGATTGTCTACCAGCATGCATTCACGCATGGCATCTGTGCCTGCGTTGAAGCGTGGAGCCTCGAGGTGCGCGCGAATCAAAGCGAGTTGCTGCTTAGACGCTCAATGTCGGTGCCCTGAATTACAGCACCGCCGGAGCAGAGCGTCCGTCGCAGTACCCCTAGCCCGTAATGACCGGGATCATCGCCCTCCCGCCCAGGTGTTCCCACCGTTTGGCTTCCGCCTGAGCGATAGGGAGGCAGCGTGATGGATACGTACGACGAGGGCGGACAGCGAGTGATCGCACTCAGCGTCGAGGGGGAGGTGATCCGCGACGACGAGCACTGGGAGGGTGTCGTCAAGGACTGGGAGGAGGAGGGAGTCGACCCGGACCTGGTGGAACTCGCCCGCCCTCTGCTCGAAGGGTCGGCGGCTCAGCAGAAGGCCGCTCGCCGGGTCCTGAGCGCAGCGCGGGGCAACCACCGGACCGACGACGAGCCGGTCGGCAAGATCAACGTGCTGCTGGCTGAGGCTGGTCTGGCGGATTCGGCCACGGACCTCAGCGGCCTCTACGACCTGGCGACCGGCGAGACGGTCACCATAGCCGAGGACCAGCAGGACGCGGTACTGGACGCGTGGGGCCAGCAGCACCCAGACCAGCAGCGGCAGGGAGAGCGCTATTGGCCGGGGGGCACTGGTAGGAGCGAGAAACGCGGCGAGCGCCCTGGTCGGCTTCGGCTGATCAGGGCATCGCTGCGCCCAAAGGGGTTATGCGAAGTATCCGTAGTAATTACGATTCTTCCGTGCAATCGACATCGAGGAGAGCGGCTGTGGGCATGTTGAAGGGCGTCCGGAAGATGGGTAGTGGCGCGTCGAAGTTCGGCAGGGATTGGCGGGTCACCAGCCGCTCTGCCGGAGGGCTCGACCTGTCGGTGCTGATCGACATCCGCGAGATGTTGGAGGAGATCGACGACAGGCAGCGCCAGATCCTCGCCGAACTTCAACGACGCGACACGCCTGCTGGCTGACGGGCTGTCGCCCGACCAGGCGGGCAGCGTCTACCCGGCTACCGTCTGACCAGGCAGTTTGCGACAACCGGTGCGTGGTGCTTGGATATTACCTAGAGGCCCGGATCGGCGAGAAGAACCCCTGGGTTCTGGACTTTGAGTCCTAGCCGATGCCGGGTCTTTGTGCACCTAGGCGGCAAGTCCGATGTTCTGCTTCGGGCCGTAATGAAAGACTCGTCCAGGTGCGAAGAGGTCGTAGGCCGAGGCAACTTGCCCAGCAAGGTAGGTATCGACCCAATATGGGTCGCTTCTCTCGAACTTTCGCATGACTGCCCAGAGTGCATAGTCGACAGCCTGCAGGCAGAAGTCGGATTGAGTCTGGCGGACCCTCACCTGGCAGTCGAGGTCGACCGGCGTGCATTGGTCGACCACGCTCTCGACAGCGGTGTTCATCGCCTTCTTCATCTTGCGGTTCTGCCCGATTGCCGCCGTGACGACCCGCAACTCAGAGGCCGGGGGGAACAGCCGCTTCCAGGTGGCGAGAAACCTCAGGTGGTAGAACCACGCGTACTGGTAGAAGCGGTCGTCGGTTCTGTATAGGCGCGGCTGCGCCTTGGCCTTCTCCAAGATCGTCACGTCGACGCGGAAGTCGTAGCTGCTCAGGACCTTGAACACTTCGTTGCGAACTTCGTTGGGGTCCTCAGACGCGTGGAAGGAGTCGATCTGGTGCGTGCCGCGCTCCGCGAGGTTCTCGCGCAGCCGGAACAGGTCGGCGTTGAGCGCCTCGACCTGCTGGGGGTCGTCCATGCAGAGGGTGCCGACAGCGAAGTACCGGCTGGCACCCTTGTACTGCTGGTGGTCGCGGAAGTCGAAGTTGCCACTCTCGTCCGCGAACAGATACCTACGCACCGTCAGTTGTCCTGCCTTCGCCGCCGAACTACACGATTGGGATTACCACCAGGGTACTGACGGTGACGGACGCGCCAAGTCTGCGCTGTGGACACAGCGGTGCACGGGCGGTGCAGGGAACCCCCGAGCCGGTGGAAAACCTGGGGACAGGGCTGTGGAAGACGCTCACGGCCACCGCGAAACCCCTGGTCAGAGCGTCCACAGGCTGTGGACCACAGATAGTCGGCAGAATTGTGTAAGGAGAGTTGTCAAACACCATCGTCAACGCCCCGGCAAAGCCTGTGGACAAGCCGCCGAGCGACCCATTTTGCCCGATGATCACTCAAGCTTGACCTACGCCAGACCTGCGTGCTTGGCTGGGACAAGGCACACCGTCATCGATGACCACTCCCGCATCGCCTACGCCGAGATCTGCTGCGACGAGAAGGCCGCCGCTGCCATCGGGGTGCTCCAACGGGCGGTGTCCTGGTTCGCCGACCGCGGCGTGGCCGTGGAGCGGGTTCTGTCGGACAACGGCTCGGCCTACCGCTCCCTGGCCTGACGTCAGGCCTGCGCCGAGCTTGCCATCACCCCGAAATGGACCCGGCCCTACCGGCCCCAGACCAACGGCAAGACCGAACGCTTCCACCGCACCCTTGCCGACGGCTGGGCGTACGCCCACTTCTACGCCTCCACCGAGCAGCGCAACGCCGACCTACCCGCCTGGCTCCACTTCCACAATCACCACCGACCCCGCTCCGCCATCGGAGGGCACCCACCAGTCACCCGACTCAACAACCTCCCTGGACATCACACCTGGTCCAGCTCGCACGCCTCACCGGGCGGCGCCGCGGTGAGCTGCCAGGTCAGCTCGGCCGTCCCCGGTCGGCCGTCCGCGTCCTCGTAGGTGAGCACCGGTGCGACGGGCGGAGGCTGGTTCGCTGCGTCGATGCGCAGCACCAGGACGAGCAGCGCCGCCCGGTCCGGTCCGACCTGGTGGTGGATCTCCGTCGGGGCGAGCTGGTCTCCCCAGACCGCTCCCCCGGGCCACTCCACCGGGAGGACCGACCACTCGAGCAGGTCGACGCCGGGCAGGTCCAGGTCAACGCGGCGGATGTCGACCGGACCGTCCGACACGTTGGTCAGGTGCTCATGTCCGATGGTCGCGAGCCCTGCGTCGTCCACCGACGCACAGAGCACCCCGCTGCCGTCGGTGAGCCTCAGGGCGTCCGACGTCCGCGAGCTCTCCGCGTAGACCGCCGCCAGACCGACGGCGCACGCCACCGACGCGATGCGCACACGGCGGTTTCGGAACATCGGCGGCACCACGTCTCTGGGGCTCTGACTCTCGCGACGCCGTCAGGATAGGGGCCGCATGCTGCATCGGTCCGCGGTTCGGACCCGGGACGTCGCGCGTCGTCAGCGACCCAACCACCTCACTCCTCGCCGTCGAACACCCCGCCGTCGAGCAGCCAGTGGTACCGCAGCCGCAGCCCCCGCTCGGTGCTCGCCACCACCGCCGCCACCGAGAGCGCAATGTTCCACCCGGCCGGCAGGTGGATCGGGGAGACGAAGGACCCGAAGCGCTCGGCCACCGGCGGGAACTGCGTGATCTCCTGGGCGATCTGCGGCGTCCCGAGGACGAGCGCGACGAGCAGCACGAGCATGGACACGCCCCCGATGAGGCGGCTCAGCCCGGGCCGGGTGCGGTCGAGCTGCTCGCGCCACCCCTCGGCTGAGCCAGGGTCCGGGGCGAGCTGGTGCTCGCGTCCGTCGTAGCCGACGAAGTGGGCGCGCCGCAGCCCGAAGGCGCTCGCCGCCACCTGGATGACGCCGCCCGGCACCGGGAACACGGCCGGCAGCAGCGAGACGGCCTGGTGCACGCCATCCCGGTACAGCCGCGCGCGGACCTCGCCGTCGTCGGAGTCGCCCCCGAGCCGCACGTCGACCGACCAGGTGGAGGCCCGCCCGTCGTCCTCGGTCAGCGGGATGTGCAGGAGCGCGCGGGAGAACGGCTGCCACCACCGGTAGCGCGGGAGCGGGTGCCCGTCGCCCGGTCCGATCCGGCGGTTCCTGCGGCTCTCGGGGTCGCGGTGCACCCGGCCACCGTAACGGCCGGGCCCGGCGCGGGTCAGGCGTTCGCCACCACCTCGAGCACCGCCTCCCCGTACCGCTCGAGCTTCGCCGCGCCCACCCCGGAGATCCCGCTGAGCTCCGAGCGGTTCACCGGCCGGGACTGCGCGATCGCCGCGAGCGTCGCGTCGGGGAAGACGACGTACGCCGGCACACCCTGCTCCTTCGCCGTCGCCGCCCGCCAGGAGCGCAGCCGCTGGAACAGCTCCTGCTGCGGCTCGTCGAGCTCGGCCGCCGCGCCCTTGACGCGGGGGCCGCGGGAGGAGCGCACCCGCTCCGGCTCACGCCGCAGCAGCACCTGCCGCTCCCCGCGCAGCACCTCGGCCGCCGCGGGCGTCACGCCGAGCACCCCGTACTCCCCGCGCACCTCGAGCAGCCCCTGGGCCAGCAGCTGGCGCACCACCCCGCGCCACTCCGCCTCCCCCAGCTCGGTGCCGATCCCGAACGTCGACAGGTCCCGGTGCCCGAAGCGCACCATCCGCTCGGTCTCCTTGCCGAGCAGGATGTCCACCAGGTGCCCGGCGCCGTACCGCTGCCCGCGCTCACGCTCCAGCCGCACGATCGTCGACATGAGCTTCTGCGCCGCCACCGTGCCGTCGTAGGACTGCGGCGGGTTGAGGCACGTGTCGCAGTTCCCGCACGGCCCGGACTCCTCCCCGAAGTACCGCAGCAGCTGCTGACGGCGGCACTGGACCGTCTCGCACAGCGCGAGCATCGCGTCCAGGTGGAGGGACTGCGCGCGCTTGCGGGTCGCGTCGCCCTCGCCGTCCTCGATCATCCGCCGCTGCTGGACGACGTCCTGCAGCCCGTAGGCGAGCCACGCCGTCGACGGCAGCCCGTCACGCCCCGCGCGCCCCGTCTCCTGGTAGTAGCCCTCGATGCTCTTCGGCAGGTCGAGGTGCGCGACGAACCGCACGTCCGGCTTGTCGATCCCCATCCCGAACGCGATCGTCGCCACCATGACGACGCCGTCCTCACGCAGGAAGCGCGCCTGGTTGCGCGAGCGCACCTGCGCCGGGAGCCCCGCGTGGTACGGCAGCGCCGTCACGCCCTGGGCGGCCAGCCACTCCGCCGTCTTCTCCACCGACGCGCGGCTCAGGCAGTAGACGATGCCCGCCTCGCCGTCGTGCTCGTCCTTGATGAGCCGCAGCAGCTGCTTGCGGGCCTCCTGCTTGGGCGCGATCCGGTACTGGATGTTCGGCCGGTCGAAGCTCGAGACGAACACGCGCGCGCCCTCGAGCCGCAGGTTGCGCACGATCTCCTCGCGCGTCTGCGCCGTCGCCGTCGCGGTGAGCGCGATGCGCGGCACGTCGGGCCAGCGCTCGTGGAGGAGCGTGAGCCCGAGGTAGTCGGGCCGGAAGTCGTGCCCCCACTGCGACACGCAGTGCGCCTCGTCGATCGCGAACAGCGCGATGCGCGCGCGGTCGAGCAGGCCGGTGGCCACCGGCAGCCGCTCGGGCGCGAGGTAGAGCAGGTCGATCTCACCCGCGAGCAGCCGCTGCTCGACCTCGCGCCGCTCCTCCACCGTCTGCGTCGAGTTGAGGAACGCCGCGCGCACCCCCAGCTGCTCCAGCGCGTCGACCTGGTCGTGCATGAGCGCGATGAGCGGGCTGATGACCACGCCCGTCCCCTCCCGCACGAGCGCCGGGATCTGGTAGCACAGGCTCTTGCCGCCGCCGGTCGGCATGAGGACGAGCGCGTCGTCCCCGCGCGTCACCGTCTCGATGATCTCGGCCTGCTCACCGCGGAACGCGTCGTAGCCCCAGACCTTCGTCAGCGCCTCGAGCGGGGAGGACGACGACGCCGCGGCCGCCCGCGCCGCCGTCAGCGGTGCCGCCGTGGCCGAGTCGGTCGCGAAGGCCGCGACCGTCTCGGGCTCGTGGACGTCCCACTCGGGGTCCGGCGGCAGCTCGTACCAGTCGGGCTCCGGCCCGCTCCACGTCTCACCCACCCCGCCAGGGTAGGCGGTCGGTCCGACGCCGGGGGACGCCCGCGCGCCCGGTCCGCACAGGTGACGACGTTCCTCCCCCGGGTGTCGCCGCCCCGCGGCCGGGCGTACCGTGCCGCGTGCCCGCGCCCACCCGGCCACTGACGGTACGGGCCCGAGAGCACGGGCGACTCTGGGGAGGAGAGTGATGAGAGTGACCAGGACCAGTGGTGGTCGGATCAGGCTCGTGGGAGCGGCCCTGGCGGTGGTCCTCGCAGGCGGCACGGGTGCCGCCGTGCAGGGCTGGAGCGGCGCCGAGGTGGCGCGCGAGCGCGGCGGGCACGAACGCGGGCAGGGGCACGGCCACGGCCGCGACGAGGGCAGGGCGAAGAACGTCATCTTCATCGTCGGCGACGGGATGGGCATGGCGCACCGCGAGCTCATCCGGCTGACGACGGTCGGGCGCGAGGGCGAGCTCGTGATGAACCAGCTGCGCTACCAGGGCTGGGCGCAGACCGACCCGGCCGACCCCGAGGAGGTCGTCACCGACTCGGCTGCCGGCGCGACGGCGTTCTCCACGGGCGTGCGCTCCTACAACGGCGCGATCGCCGTCGACCTCGAGGGCAACCCGGTACGCACGCTCCTGGAGCGCGCCGAGCGCGCCGGGAAGTCCACCGGTCTGGTGACGACGTCGCAGGTCACCGACGCGACACCGGCCGCGTTCGGCTCCCACGTCGCGGACCGCGGCAACCAGAGCGAGATCGCCCGCCAGTTCATCGAGGAGAGCGAGGTCGAGGTCATCCTCGGCGGCGGTGAGGACTGGTGGTACCCCGCCGGCACCGAGGGGCAGTGGCCCGACAACCCGGCGAGCGACCCGAGCGAGCAGAGCAAGGGCACGGCCGGCAACCTCGTCGAGCGGGCGCAGAGCCTGGGCTACAGGTACGTGAGCACCGCCGAGGAGCTCGCCGCCGCACCGAACCGCGGCCGCCTGCTCGGCCTGTTCGCCAACGAGGAGATGTTCGAGCACGTCGGCCCCGCCGCCCCGCTCTACGAGCCGTCGGTGCCGCTGACGGACATGGCGTCCAAGGCGCTGGACGTCCTCTCCCGCGACCGGGACGGCTTCTTCCTCGTCATCGAGGAGGAGGGCATCGACGAGATGGCCCACCACGGCCACGGGCAGGAGATGGTCGAGGCCGGCCGCGCGCTGGACGAGACGGTCGCCCTGGCCCGCGAGTTCGCGAGCCGCAACCGCGACACGCTCATCGTCGTCGCCGGTGACCACGAGACCGGTGGCCTGGCCATCGAGAACCCGGACGAGAACGACGAGTCGGGTGAGGGCGAGCAGGCCGAGGAGGGGCCCTTCACCCTTGCCGGCACCGACCTCACGTTCTACGTCGACTGGACCACCGGCGGCCACACCGGGGGCGCCACCCCGGCGAGCGCCGAGGGCCCGGGCGCGTCGGCCATGGTCGGGGTGCGGGACAACACCGACATCCACGACCTCGTGCTGGACGCCATGCGGCTCGGCCGCCGCAGCTGAGACGGCCGCAGCCGGGACGAACGAGCCCGCCCGCCCCGCCGTCGTCGGCGGGGCGGGCGGGCTCGTGACCGGTCGGGTCAGACGCTCACCCCGCCGAGCACCTCCTGGACCTCCTCCGCGGTGGTCGCGGCGCGCAGGCGGGCGGTCTGCTCCTCGTCGAGGAACACCTCCGCGACCCGCTGCAGCACCTCGAGGTGGTCATCCCCCGCCCCGGCGATGCCGATGACGAACTCGGTCTCCTTGCCCCCGCCCCAGTCCAGCCGCTGCGGGTAGCGCACGACAGAGATCGCGGTGCGGGTGATGAGGCCCTTGGCCTCGTTGGTGCCGTGCGGGATGGCGAGCAGGTTGCCCATGTGGGTGGACACCGAGCGCTCCCGCTCGTGCATCGCCTCGACGTACTCCGGCGGCACCGCGCCGCTCGCCACGAGCAGCTCACCGGCCTCGGTGATCGCCTCCTCACGCGTCCGGGCGCGGCCGGACAGGACGATCGCCTCCTTGGCGAGCAGGTTCCCCGACGGCGCGGGCCGGTCCTGCGACCCGGGCTGCGCGTCGGCGGGCACCGTGGGGCTCGGCGCCGGCTCGGCGCCGTCCTGCGTCACGAGGTCGACGATCTCGTCGTAGCGCGGGCTGGCCATGAAGTCGTCGACAGAGACGTGGACGGCGGAGGGGGTGCGCTGGCGCGCCCGCTCGGCGAGGTCACGGTGGGTGACGACGAGGTCGGCGTCGTCGGTGAGGCTGGAGATCGCCTTGTTGACGACCGTGACGTCCTCGCGCCCGGCCGCCTTGATCCTGCGCCGCAGGACGGAGGCGCCCATCGCCGAGGAGCCCATGCCGGCGTCGCAGGCGAAGACGATCGAGCGGATCGGGCGGGTGGCCGTCGCGGTGGCCGCGCCGCCGCCGGTGAGCGTGCCCGCGACGCTGGACCGCTTGCCCTTCATCGTCTCCATGCTCGCCGTCGCGCCGGCGAGGTCGCCGTCCTCGTCCTTGCCCAGGCGCAGCAGGGCCGCCGCGACGAGGAAGGTGACGAGGGCGGAGAGCACCACCGACAGGATGACCCCGAGCAGGCTGGAGACCGGCGCCTGGATGATGACCGCGATGATCGAGCCGGGCGCGGCCGGGGCGCGCAGCCCGGAGTCGAAGACGAGGTTGGTCGCCACGCCCGTCATGCCTCCGGCGATGAGCGCGAGGATGAGGCGCGGCTTCATGAGCACGTAGGGGAAGTAGATCTCGTGGATGCCGCCGACGAACTGGATGAGCGCGGCGCCGGGGGCCGAGGCCCTGGCAACCCCGGTGCCGAAGACCGCGAACGCGAGGAGCAGCCCCAGGCCGGGGCCGGGGTTGGCCTCGATGAGGAAGAGGATCGACTTGCCGGTGGCGTCGGCCTGCGCGGTGCCCAGCGGGGTGAAGATCCCGTGGTTGATCGCGTTGTTGAGGAAGAGCACCTTCGCGGGCTCGACGAAGATGGAGGTGAGCGGGAGCAGGCTGTTCTCGACGAGGAAGTCGACGACGTCGCCCGCCACCCGGGAGAACGCCGCGACGAACGGCCCCGCGACGACGAAGCCGAGGATCGCGAGGAGCATGCCCCAGATGCCGGCGGAGAAGTTGTTGACGAGCATCTCGAAGCCGGGCCGGATCCGGTCGGCCCACAGCGCGTCGAGCTTCTTCATCGACCAGCCGCCCAGCGGGCCCATGACCATCGCGCCGAGGAACATCGGCACGTCCGCGCCGGTGATGGCGCCCATGGTCGCGATCGCGCCGACGACGCCGCCGCGCAGGTTGTCGTCGTACATCATCCGGCCGCCGGTGTACCCGATGAGGATCGGCAGCAGGTAGGTGATCATCGGGCCGACGATGCCGGTCCCGTCCGCGCCGGCGCCCCAGCCGCCGAGGTGCTCGACGAACCCGTAGCCGCCCTCGTAGCCGAAGGCCTTGCCGATGAGGACGATCCAGCCGACCTCGATGAACAGCGCGGTGATGAGGCCCCAGGCGATGAAGGCCGCGATGTTGGGCAGCACCATGTTGGACAGGGCGGTGCCAAGCTTCTGGACGGCGACTCTCACGCCGCCTCGTTCCCGACCTCGTGCCGGGTGCACATCTGTGGGTGCGGACATCTCTCCTCCTCGAGCCGGTGATGCACCTCACGCATCGGGGCCAGTTAACACCCATCCGGACTCAATGCCAAGTATTCCCACTTGATCCCACACCCGGTTGTGTGGCTATCATGAGGGGCGCGGTGGCCGGAGCGGTCACCGGCCGATCGCTTGGGAGGACCGATGAAGGCTCTGCGTTTCTACGCACCCGAGGATGTCCGTCTGGAGGACCAGCCGGAGCCCACGCCCGGCCCGGACGAGGTCAAGATCCGGGTCCGCAGCTGCTCCACCTGCGGCACCGACGTCAAGATCTTCAACAACGGCCACCAGAACCTCAGCCCGCCGCGCACCATCGGCCACGAGATCGCCGGCGAGGTCGTCGAGGTGGGCGCCGACGTCGCGGCCCGCTTCGGCACCGACTGGCAGGTGGGCGACCGCGTCCAGGTCATCGCCGCCGTCCCCTGCGGGGAGTGCCACGAGTGCCGCAAGGGCTGGATGGCCGTGTGCGAGAACCAGACCTCGATGGGCTACCAGTACGAGGGCGGCTTCGCGGAGTACATGATCGTCCCCGCCCAGGTGCTCAAGGTCGACGGCCTCAACCGGATCCCGGAGAACGTCGGCTTCGCCGAGGCCTCCGCCGCCGAGCCGCTCGCCTGCGCCATCAACGCCCAGGAGCTCCTCGGCATCGAGGAGGGCGACGTCGTCGTCGTCTTCGGCGCCGGCCCGATCGGCTGCATGCACATCCGCCTCGCCCGCGGCGTCCACAAGGCCGGGAAGATCATCCTCGTCGACGTCAACGCCGAGCGCCTGGCCATGTCCGCCGCCGCCGCCCACCCCGACGAGACGATCGACGCCTCCCAGGTGGACGTCGTCGAGCGCGTCCGCGAGCTCACCGGCGGGCGCGGCGCCGACGTCGTCATCACCGCGACGGCCGCGAAGGTCGCCCAGACCCAGGCGGTCGCGATGGCCGCGCGCAACGGGCGCATCTCCTTCTTCGGCGGGCTGCCGAAGAACGACCCGGTCATCGAGCTGGACTCCAACGTCGTCCACTACCGCCAGCTCCACATCCACGGCGCCAACGGCTCCGCCCCGGAGCACAACCGCCGCGCGCTGGAGTACATCTCCACCGGCCAGGTCCCGGTCTCCGACCTCATCACCCACCGCATCCCGCTCGAGGACGTCATGTCCGCGTTCGAGCTCGTCCGCAGCGGCACCGCGATCAAGGTCACCGTCGAGCCCTGAGACCAGCGCATAGCATCGGGACGCCGGAACCGGAGGGGAGGCACCGTGTACGCGGAGGAGCGCCAGCAGTCGATCGCGCGGCTCGTCGTCGACCGCGGCCGGGTCGGGGTCACCGACCTGGCCGAGCAGTTCGCGGTGACGACCGAGACGGTCCGTCGCGACCTCAGCGCCCTCGAGCGGCTCGGGCTGCTGCGCCGGGTGCACGGCGGCGCTGTCCCGGCGGCCGTCCTCACCGCCACGGAGAGCCACCTCGACGAGCGTGACGTCACCCGCGCGCGCGAGAAGGACCGCATCGCCGCCGCGGCCGCCCGCTTCCTGCCCGACGACGGCGGCACCCTCGCCGTCGACGCCGGCAGCACGACGGCGCGGCTCGTCGGGCTCATCCCGCCCGGACGGCGGCTCACCGCGTTCACCCACGGGGTGCCGATCGCGGCCCGGCTCGCCCCGATGCCCGGTATCGACCTCCACCTCCTGCCCGGCCGGGTGCGGGCCACGACCCAGGCCGCCGTCGGCTCGCTCACGACGCAGGTGCTCGAGCGGGTGCGGGTCGACGTGGCGTTCCTCGGCACGAACGGCGTCACCGAGGAGCACGGCTTCTCCACCCCGGACTCCGAGGAGGCGGCGGTCAAGCGCGCGCTCGTCGGGGCCGCGCGCCGCGTCGTCGTCCTCGCGGACGCGACGAAGATCGGCCGGGACACGACGGTGAGCTTCGCCGACCTCGCCGACGTCGACGTCCTCGTCACCGACGCCGAGCCGAGCGGGGCGATGATGCGGGCGCTGACGGCGCACGCGGTGGAGGTCGTCCTCGCATGATCCTCACCCTCACCGCCAACCCGAGCAGCGACCGCACCGTCACGCTCGCCGGGCCGCTGAAGCGCGGCGCCGTCCTGCGCGCCGCGTCGACGACCGCCCAGGCCGGGGGCAAGGGCGTGAACATCTCCCGCGCGGCGGTGGCCGCCGGCCTGCCGACCGTCGCGGTCCTGCCGGCCGCGCCGCATGACCCGTTCGTCGCCGAGCTGCGTGCGGCGGGCATCGACTGCCGGCCGCTCGAGCCGGCCGGGCCGGTGCGCGTCAACCTCACGATCTCCGAGCCGGACGGCACGACGACGAAGGTCAACGACCCCGGCGCCGCCGTCGAGCGGCGCCACCTCGACCTGCTCGCCGACGCCGTCGTCGCGCTCGCCGCGGAGGCGACGTGGGTGGTGCTCGCCGGGTCGTTACCGCCCGGGGCACCGGCCGGCTGGTACGCCGAGCTCGTCCGGCGGCTGCGCACCACCCGCGCCCGCGTCGCCGTCGACACGAGCGAGGCCCCGCTCGCCGCGCTCGCCGCGGCCCTGCCCGCCGCGGCGCCCGACCTCATGAAGCCGAACGGCGAGGAGCTCGCCACCCTCACCGGGGGCGACCCGGTGGTGCTGGAGAGCGACCCGGCCGCCGCCGCGACCGCCGCCCGGGCGCTCGTCGACCGCGGGGTCGGCGCGGTGCTCGTCACCCTCGGCAGCGCGGGCGGCGTGCTCGTCACCGCCGACGGCGCCTGGCACGCGCCTGCCCCGCCGACCGCCGTCGTCAGCACGGTCGGCGCCGGCGACTCCAGCCTCTTCGGCTACCTCCTCGCCACCGAGCGCGGGCTCCCGCCGGCAGAGCGGCTGGCCCTCGCGGTCGCCTACGGCAGCGCTGCCGCCGGCCTGCCGGGCACGACCATCCCCCGCCCCACCGACGTCGACCCCCGCCCCGTCCACGCCACCCCCCTCACGCCCAGCCCGACCCCCTGACGCGAGGCGGCGCCGGGCGCGGGCCGCCGCCCCCGCCAGCCGCGGCGCACGCCACCCCCTCCCGCCGAGGCCGCACCTTGCCGTCAGCGGTCGCACGAGATGTCAGCGGGACGCTGATCGAGATGTGCGACCTCGGCGCGGCGGGCCCGGGCCGGGCGCGCGCGGCGGGCGCAGGCACGGCCCGGCCCGCGCGCGGCGTCAGCCCTGCTGCGGCTGGGTGAGGCTCGCGGCGATGCGGCGCTGGACGGTGAGGTCGTGGAGGGGGGCGCCGCCCGCGTCGTCGTCCACCGCGTCGGCCGCGCCGGCCGGGTCGAGCAGCCGGCGCACGCCCGTGCGGAGCAGCCGCTGGTCCATCGCCGCGCTGCCGCCGAGGAGGAGGATGCCCGAGCCCTGGTCGAGCGCGGCGACGAGCGCGCCGAGCTCCTCGACGGAGACCGGGTCCTCCTCGCTCCGGTACTGACGGGCGACGGCGGTGTACGCCTCGGTGAGCCGCTGCATGCGCTGGGCCATCTGGTCGGCGAGCGCCTCGTCGCGGGCGGCGACGGCGATGAACTCGAGGGTCGCGAGCGCGAAGCCCGCCATCGCTGCGGTGACCTCCTCGTGGGTGAGGTCGCCGGCGATCTCGGGCGGCGGCTGCTCGTCCACCCGGTCGAACGGGTTCCACGTGTCGGAGAAGGCGACGTCCATGTTCGCGTCCATGACGGCGAGGAAGAGGCCGGCCTTGCCGTCGAAGTTCGAGTAGACGGCGCCCTTGGAGAACCCGGCGCGACGGGCGATGTTCTCGAGGTTGGCGCCGTGGTAGCCGTCGGTGGCGAACGCCTCGCGCGCGGCGAAGACGAGCGCCTCGCGCGTCTGGCGCTGGCGGTCGCGGCGGGAGATCGGGTCGGGCAGGTC
This sequence comes from Georgenia sp. 311, assembly GCF_006151955.1. NCBI lineage: Bacteria > Bacillati > Actinomycetota > Actinomycetes > Allobogoriellales > Allobogoriellaceae > Georgenia > Georgenia sp. 311. Next base: position 165,080 of record NZ_VDFS01000017.1, read on the forward strand.
CGTCATCACCCCGATCCTAGGCGCTGCGCGACCCGTTGACGTACCGAAAGTATCCGGATACCGTGAGTATCTGCATACCGCTGGTATCTGAGGAGCACCCATGGACGACGTCCTGCACATCACCGGACTGACCCGTCGTTTCGGCGCGGTGGTCGCCAACGACGACATCTCGCTGCGCGTGCGGCCCGGCGAGGTCGTCGGCCTGCTCGGCCACAACGGCGCGGGCAAGACCACGCTCGTCTCCCAGGTCGTCGGGCTCCTGCGCCCCGACGCCGGGAGCATCACCGTGGGCGGCACCGACGCCGTCGCCCACCCCGCCGCCGCCCGGCGGCACGTCGCGCTCCAGCCGCAGGCCCAGGCCCCCATCGAGGGCCTCACGCCCCGCACGGCCATCGAGCTCGCCGCCCGCGTCCGCGGCCTGCCCCCGCGCCGGGCGCGCGCCGTCGCCGAGGAGCTGGCCGACGAGCTCGACATCCGCCCCTGGCTCGACCGGCGCGCCCTGCCCGAGGGGCGCGGCCTGTCCGGCGGCGTCCGCAGGCTCACGGCGTTCGCGATGACCGTCGCCGCCCCCACCCCGCTGCTCGTCCTCGACGAGCCGACCAACGACATCGACGCCGCCCGCCGCCGTCTCCTCTGGGACGCCGTGCGCCGCCGCGGCGACGAGGGCGCCGGCGTCCTGCTCGTCACCCACAACGTCACGGAGGCCGAGCGGATCGTCGACGAGCTCGTCGTCCTCGACCGTGGCCGGGTCGCCGCGGCCGGGTCCCCAGCCGCCCTGCGCGGCACCCAGGACACCGACCTGCGCCTGGAGCTCCAGCTCCCGCCGGAGGCCACCGACCCGGACCTCGGCCGGCCGCCGGTCACCGTGCACCGCACGGTGCGCGCGGGACGGCGCACGCTGCTCACCGTCCCGGCCGCCCAGGCCGCCGCCGCCGTCACGTGGGCGACGACCCTGCGGGAGTCCGGCGCCGTCGAGGGCTACTCCCTCGCCCCGGCCACCCTCGAGGACGCCTACCTCGCCCTCACCTCCCCCGACGACGCCGCCCCGTCCGTCCCGACCGACCAGGAGCCCGCCCGTGTCTGACACCGCCACCGCCCTGCGGCCCGCGCCCGTCCAGGTGAGCCCGTGGGCCACCTACCGCACCCTGCTGCGCTGGCAGGTGGCCTCCATCGGCCCGCTGCTGCCGCTCGTCGTCGTCATCCAGGCGCTGCTCGCGGCCGGGATCATCGTCGGCTTCGGCTTCCTCATCCCCGACATCGACCCGGGCACCGCACTGTTCCTCTCCACCGGGGCGCCGACCGTCCTGCTCCTCACCGTCGGGCTCGTCATCGTCCCGCAGGGGGTCTCCCGCTCGCGTACCGACGGCACGTTCAACTACATGCGCTCGCTGCCGATCGCCCGTCCGCTCCTGCTCGCCGCGGAGATGACGGTGTGGCTGCTCATCGCGCTGCCGAGCGTCGCCGTCGGCGTCCTCGTCGCCCGGCTGCGCTACGACCTCACCTTCGACATCGACTGGCCCGTCCTCGTCGCCGCCGCCCTGCTCGTCACCCTCACGGCGACGGCGGTGGGCTACGCGATCGCGGTCAGCCTGCAGCCGCTGCTCGCCCAGCTCCTCACCCAGGTGCTCGTCTTCTTCGTGCTGCTGTTCTCCCCCATCACCTTCCCCGCGACCCAGCTGCCCGCGTGGTTCCAGTCGGTGCATGACGTGCTCCCGGCGCGGCCGGGCGCCGACCTGCTGCGGGCCGGGCTCGCCTCCCAGACGTTCGAGGCGAGCGGGCGCGACCTGCTCGTCCTCGGCGTGTGGTGCGTCCTCGGCGTCGCGGTGACGCTGCGCGCGCTCGTGCGCCGCGGCTGAGGCTCAGCCGAACGCCGCCGCCACCGCCTCCTGGACGGTGCGGCGGCGGAAGCTGAAGCCGTCGGCCTCGAGCCGCGCCGGGACGACCCGCTGGTCGGGCAGCAGCATCTCCTCCGCGACCTCGCCCATGACGAGGCGCAGGAGCGGCGCCGGCAGCCGCAGCAGGTGCGGGCGGCGCAGCTCCCGGGCGAGCGAGCGGGTGAGGTCGTCCCACGTCGCGGGCTCGGGGCCGGTGAGGTTGACCGGCCCGGCGAGGGAGGAGTCGGCGAGCAGGTGGACGATGGCGCGCGCCTCGTCCTCCAGGGAGATCCACGGCAGCAGGTGGCCGCCGCTGCCGATCGAGGCGCCCGCGCCCAGCCGGGTGGCCAGGGCGAGCGGCCCGAGCGCCCCGCCCTGCGTCATGACGACGCCGGTGCGGGCGTGGACCACCCGGGTGAGGCCGTCGGCGGGCCCGGTCGCAGCCTCCCAGCGCCTGACGACGCCGGCGAGGAACCCCTCCCCCGGCCCGGACTCCTCGGTGAGCAGCTCGCCGGGCCGGTCCCCGTAGTAGCCGGTGGCCGAGCCGCTCACCCACACGCGGGGGCGCCGGGGCGTGGCCGCGATTGCGGCGGCGAGCGTGCGGGTGGCGCTCACCCGGCTGCGGTAGATCTCCCGGCGGTAGGCCCGGGTCCACGGCAGCCGCCCGAGCGGGGCGCCGGAGAGGCTGACGACGCCGTCGGCCCACTCGATCGCCTCCACGGGCACCTGTCCCTCCGCGGGGCGCCACTCGTACTCCTCCGAGCCGGTGGGAGTGCGCCGCACGAGCGTGCGGGTGTGGTGCCCGTCGGCGCGCAGCGCGTCACGCACGGCCTTGCCGATCGGACCGGACGCCCCTGCGAGCAGCACCTTCATGGGCCGGACGCTACCGGCGCCGGGCACCACCCGCGCGGGCGCCGGTCAGCCGGCGGCGACGGGCAGCGCCCCGCGACCGGCCCGGGTGAGCGTCGCCTGGCCGAGCACCCGTGTGCCGGCGTAGACGACGACCGACTGGCCGGGCGCGAGCCCGCGCAGCGGCGTCTCGAGCCGCACGGCGAGCGTGCCGTCGTCCTCGTGCCGGACCTGCGCCGCGGCCGGCTCGCCGTGGGCGCGCACCTGGACCTGCGCCGTCGTCCACCGGCCGGCCGGGACGTCGTCGGCGAGCCACACGGTCTGGTCGGCGGCAAGCTCGGTGACCGAGAGCAGCTCGCTCGGGCCGACGACGACGGTGTTCGTCCGCGGGTCGGTCCCGAGCACGTAGCGCGGGCGCCCGTCGGGGGCGGGCCGGCCCAGGCGCAGGCCCTTGCGCTGCCCGACGGTGAAGGCGTAGGCGCCGTCGTGGGTGCCCACCTCGTTGCCGTCGGGGTCGAGCACGGGGCCGGGCTGGGCACCGAGCCGCTCGCGCAGGAAGCCCTGGGTGTCGCCGTCGGCGACGAAGCAGATGTCGTAGGAGTCCGGCTTGGCCGAGACGGACAGCCCGCGGGCGGCGGCCTCGGCGCGCACGGCCTCCTTGGACGGCGCGTCCCCGAGCGGGAACAGCGAGCGGGCGAGGCGCTCGGCGCCCATGACGGCGAGCACGTAGGACTGGTCCTTGGCGAGGTCCGCGGCACGGTGGAGCTCGCGACCGCCGTCCGGCCGCTCGACGATGCGGGCGTAGTGGCCGGTGGCGACGGCGTCGAAGCCGAGCGCGAGCCCGCGGTCGAGGAGCGCGGAGAACTTGATGTGCTCGTTGCAGCGGACGCACGGGTTGGGGGTGCGGCCGGCCGCGTACTCGGAGAGGAAGTCGGCGACGACGGTCTCCTCGAACTCCTCCGACAGGTCCCACACGTAGTACGGGATGCCGAGGACGTCGGCGGCGCGGCGGGCGTCGCTCGCGTCCTCGATCGAGCAGCAGCCGCGCGAGCCGGTGCGGTGCTGGGCCCGGGAGCGGGACAGTGCCATGTGGACGCCGACGACGTCGTGCCCGGCGTCGACGGCGCGCGCCGCTGCGACGGCGGAGTCGACGCCGCCGGAGAGCGCTGCCAGCACCCGCATCCTGTTCCCCTTCCGTCTCTGTTCCTGCGCGCGGTGGGCACGCCCGCGACGTGCCCCCCGCCCGAGGGTACGTCGCCGATGTGCCGCGCTTCCATCCACCGGTCTGCGCCGGGCCGCCGGCCGGTGGACGATGGGCCATGCCCACCTTCACCGGACGGATCGCCGGCTGGGGCACCGCGAGCGGGACCCGGCTCGTCCTCGGCGCCTGGCACGCCTCCCCGCTCGGCACGTTCGCCGACGTCATGGTCGAGCGGCCGGACGGCGAGCGGCTGCTCCTCGCGCCGTCGGCCGAGGTGGCCGAGTTCGTCGCCGCGACCTACACGTTCGACTCCACGGTGGTCACGCCGGTGTCGGTCGTGGTCGACGGACGCCCGCTCGCCGCCACACCGACGTCCGCCGGGCAGGTCTGGGAGCTGCAAGCCGGCCCTCTCACCGCCCACCTGCTCGTCGGGGAGCGGCCGGCGCTCGGGCGGGTGCTGCGCCTCGTGCCGCGCCGCCTGGCCACCGCGCCCGCGCTCACCCGGGTCACCGACCCGGTGGCCCGGGCCCTGCTGCGGGGCGTGCGCACCCGCGGCTCGGCCGGGGGCGGGCGCACCGAGCACTACGGCGCCCACGACCTCCACCGGCTCGTCGCGGCCGGGACCCGCTGGGAGGGCACCGACCTCGGCCCGCTGCGCCCCCTCGACCCGCCCGTGCGCTTCGGCTTCGGCTCCGCGCCGCGCGACCCCGGCATCACCGACCTCGTCACCACCATCCGCCTCCCCCACTGACCCGCCCCCTCTGTCCCCCCTCCCATCTCCCCCTCCCCCCTCCTCCCCCCGCGACAGCCGACTTCCGCACGACAGCCGACTTCCGCACGAGAGCGGAGTTGCTCGCGACAGCGGAGCTCCGCACGACAGCCGACTTCCGCACGACAGCGCAGTTGCTCGCGACAGCGGAGCTCCGCACGAGAGCCGACTTCCGCACGACAGCCGACTTGCTCGCGACAGCGGAGTTCCGCAGGCCGACTCGGTCACGACGCTCGACATCCCTGTGGCAGCCGCCGTCGTCGGACACTCGCCGCCTCGCGTTGAACCGAGGGCAATGACCAGACTCCGCTTCGCGCTGAAATCGGCTCTGACACGAGAGCCGGCTCTCGATCGGAAGTCGGCTGTCGCGACGAACTCGGCTCTCGCGCACAACTCGGCTGTCGCGACGAACTCGGCTCTCGCGCACAACTCGGCTGTCGCGACGAATTCGGCTCTCGCGCACAACTCCGCTCTCGCGCACAAGTCGGCTCTCGCGCACAAGTCCGCTGTCGCGCACAAGTCCGCTCTCGCGGGGAAGGGGGGAGCGGGAGGGGTGGGGTGGCGGCGTGGGCAGCGGCCGGGGTCAGCGGGCCCGGGTGGCGTTGGCGGCGCGGGAGCGGGCGACGACGTCGGGCAGGACGGCGAGCGCCGCGTCGACGTCGGCCTCGGTCGTCGTCCGGCCGAGGGAGAAGCGCAGCGCGGAGCGCGCGAGGCCGGCCGGGTAGCCCATGGCGACGAGGACGAACGAGGGCTCCTGCACCCCGGCCTGGCACGCGGAGCCGGCGGACGCCGCGATCCCGGCGGTGTCGAGCCCGAAGAGGAGGGAGTCGGCGTCGGCACCCTCGACGGTGAAGTGGGCGACGTGCGGCAGGCGCGGCGCGTGCTCCCCGGTGAGGTGCAGCCCGTCGACGGCCGCGAGCGCCCCGGCCACGAGCCGGTCGCGCAGCGCGGCGAGCCGCGCGTTCTCGGCCTCACGGTCGGCGACGGCGAGCGTCACCGCCCGGGCCAGCGCCCGCGCCCCGGCGACGTCGAGCGTCCCCGACCGCACGCCGCGCTCCTGGCCGCCGCCGTGGTGGACCGGCGCGAGCGCGAGGTCGCGCCGGGCGAGCAGCGCGCCCGTGCCCACCGGCCCGCCGAGCTTGTGCCCGGTGAGGCTCATCGCCGCCAGCCCGCTCGCCCCGAAGTCGACAGGGAGGTGGGCCACCGCCTGGACCGCATCGGAGTGCACCGGCGCCCCGCCCCCGAGCGCGACGACGTCCTCGACCGGCTGGACGACGCCGGTCTCGTTGTTCGCCCACATGACCGACACGAGCGCGGGTGCCTCCCCCTGCGCGAGCAGCTCACGGGCGGTGTCGAGGTCGAGCGTGCCCTCACCCGTGACCGGCAGGAAGGCGACATCGGCCAGTCCCTGCTCGCCCAGCCAGGCCGCGGCGTCGAGCACGGCGTGGTGCTCGACGGCGCTGACGAGCAGCCGGGGCCGCGGCGAGGGGTGGGCGTAGACGGCGCCCTTGACCGCGAGGTTGTCCGCCTCGGTGCCCCCGGAGGTGAAGAGCACCTCGGCGGGCTCCGCCCCGAGCGCGGCGGCGATCTCCTCGCGCGCCTCCTCCAGCCGGCGACGGGCCGACCGGCCGGCGCCGTGGAGGGAGGAGGGGTTGCCCTCGCCGGCGAGCTCCGCGGCGTACACCTCGACGACCTCCGGACGGACCGGGGTCGTGGCCGCGTGGTCGAGGTAGTGCATGCCCTCAAGTCTACGGACGGACACAGGAGCCTTTCAGGAACTGCACTTAGGCTGTGCGCGGTGCCACCGGGGAGCGGCACCGTCCCGCTGACACGAAAGGCACATCTGTGCGCCGATCCGTAACCGTCACGGCCGCTGCGCTGGCGGCCGTCCTCGCTCTCGCCGGCTGCTCCGGCGACAGCGCCGACCCGGCCGACACGGCCACCGAGACCGCCTCCACCGCACCGGCGGAGGACGCGACGGCCGAGCCGGACGCCGGCAACGCGCCGGAGGACGTCGCCCTGCTCGAGGCCATCACCGTCGAGGGCGAGCCCGGCTCGGAGGCGACGCTGACCTTCGAGCAGCCGCTCACGGTGAGCGGCACCGCAGCCGCGGCCGTCAGCCCCGGTGACGGCGCCCCGATCGAGGAGGGCCAGATCCTCCTCGTCCACTTCACCCAGGTCAACGGCGAGAACGGGGAGGTGCTCGACTCGACGTACGAGGCCGAGCCCCAGCCGCTCGTCGTGACCAAGGACGCGACCGTCCCCGCGCTCGTCGACGTGCTCCTCGAGCAGAACGTCGGCTCCCGGGTCGTCTTCGCCTCGCCGACGCAGGGCGCCGCCGCGCTCATGGCGATCGAGGTCCTCGAGGCGCTGCCCGCGCGCGCCCAGGGCACCGCCGTGCCCGCGCCCGAGGGTCTGCCCACCGTCACGCTCGCCGAGAACGGCGCCCCGAGCATCGAGCCGGTCGCAGGCGACCCGCCCACCGAGCTCGTCGCCGTCCCGCTCATCGAGGGCGACGGCAAGGCCGTCGAGGCGGGCGACTACGTCTACGCCCAGTACACCGGCTGGCTCTGGGACGGCACCATGTTCGACTCCTCGTGGGAGGGCGGCCAGCCGCTGCCGTTCGAGGCGGGCGCCGGCCAGCTCATCCAGGGCTGGGACCAGGGCATCATCGGCAAGACCGTGGGCAGCCAGGTCCTCTTCGTCATCCCGCCGGAGCTCGGCTACGGCGACGAGGGCGCCGGTGAGAACATCCCCGGCGGCTCGACGCTCGTCTTCGTCGTCGACATCCTCTACGCCGGCTGACGCCGAGCCGGCTGACGCCGAGCCGGCCGACGCCGAGCCGGCTGACGTACGAGAAGGGCCCCGGACGCGAGTCCGGGGCCC